>NZ_JBHSMH010000043.1:0-14217 GCF_042655365.1 Cohnella suwonensis
GATGAGGGAAAACCTCACGTCCGGTTTGATGAAGGGGGAGCTGGGAAAGTAAAAGGAGGGCTTCCGCCCTCCAATGAAATTTCAGTTCTCTACTCTACCATGGATGATTTCGTTTCGGTCACGGCCGTTACCCGATGTGCTGAAGCGCGAGCTCCAGCATTTTTTTGTTTTTCTCGGAGATTTCCGCCCGCCTTGGCATCGGCGTCCATGCGGCGACGTCGTCCAGCCAAGTGGTCGGCAACGGTCCGTCGGGTTTCAGCATCGTCGCCGCGTCCGGCCAGCCGGCAGGGAGCGGACCGCCATCCGGCGCGCCGTCGATCGACGCGAGCAACGGATGACCCGTCATTTCGAGCCAGAGCAAGCTCCATGCCCGCGGCACGACTCTCCAGTGATCGTATCCGCCGCCTCCGAGCGCGACCCATTTGCCGCCGGCGTGACGGTCGGCGAGAGAGCGCAGCATACGCGGCATCTCGCGATAGATTCTCATGCTGCAATGGATGTGCGCGAGCGGATCGAACGCATGGGCGTCGCAGCCGTGTTGGCTGACGATAATGTCCGGCTTGAACGCGAGCGCCGCGCGCTCGACCGCCTCGGCGAAACAATCCAGCCAGGAGTCGTCCTCGGTATAAGGCTCCATCGCCAAGTTCAGGCAAGCGCCGTAGCCGGAAGAATCGCCGCGCTCGTGGGTGAAACCGCTTCCGGGAAACAAAAACTTGCCCGTCTCGTGAATCGACAGCGTAAACACGTTCGGATCGGTATAGAAAAACCATTGCACGCCGTCTCCGTGATGGACGTCGGTATCGACGTAAAGCACCCGGGCTTGAAAGCGATCCCGGAGCGCCGATATCGCGGCGGCCGCGTCGTTGTAAACGCAGAAGCCGGACGCGCGGTCCGGGAACGCGTGGTGAAGCCCGCCGGCCAAGTGTAGCGCCCGTTCGGCCTTGCCGGACATGACCGCTACCGCGGCGGCGATCGATCCCGCGGCGACGGCGACGGAAGCTTCGTGCATGCCGGGAAAATAGGGCGTATCTCCGCCGGATTCGAGTCCGTATCGCTCGGCGGCCGCGATCGCCGAAGGCTCGGGCGACCCCGCGCTTAACGAACGTACCGTCGCGACGTAATCCGCCCGATGGATGCTCTCGACGATCGCTTCGGCTTCCGCGAAGGGAGCCGGATTCTCTCCGGCGGAAGGGTCGAGCGCGCCGCCATGCTTCAGTAAATTTTCGGTTAGGGCGAGCCGTACCGGGTGGAACGGATGCTCGTCGGAAAATAAATAACGGCCGGATTGCTCCGTCTGGATCCATAGCGTTCTGGAGTCCACGGTGGATGTCGCCTGCCTTTCGTCATACCCTTTAACGATTTCCGATTCCGCCGGGTCGCTAGTACATGAATCGTTGCCTGAACCTGACGCGGTCGAACTGTTCGACCGAAGAGAGGGGAACGTCCTTGCCAATTCGGACCATCAGGCAGTTGGCCGGATGGGCGCAAATTTCGGGATCGTCCGTCGCGAACCATTCCATGCCGACGGACTTCATGAGCTTCTCCATCATCGCGCGGTATTCCCAGACGTTTAATCCGCTCGTTTCCAAGTCCCAATGCCAGTAATATTCTGTCGTGAAGACGATCGCGTCGTCCAGTTGGCATTCCTCGAAGGCAGTTACGATCAACGCTTTGCCGAGGCCGAGACCGCGGTAGTCGTCGGCCACTTCGATCGCGCCGAGCTCGATCAGGTCGTCCATGCCGCCTTCGGACCAACGCTCCATTTCGTCGGGATAATGGAACGTGACGTAGCCGACGACGACGTCGCCTTCTATCGCGGCGATAATGCGCCCTTCGGGAAGTCCGGCGATCTCGACGAGCGCCTCGTGCTGATCCTTCGGCCTGCGGAAAGCGTCCAAGCTCGGATGAAGCGTCATGCGGTCAAGCTCTTCCGGGGGAACGGGGCCTTCTACGGTAACCCGCCATCCGTCGCGTTCGATGTCGCGCCGGATGAACTGTTTGCGATGCTGCATGGCGGGGTTCCCCCTTTTGATAGGTCGATGCATTCGAAGATATGAAGTACATTATACCACCAAAAAAGCCCGTATCAACGAGAAGAAATCGTCCAAATAGAATTTGTCCTTTGAGTGGAGAAATTTGTCCTTTCCCTCTATGCGGATACCGTATTCGCTATGTTATAATGGCTGTTGCAGAGGAGACGGTCTCCTCGAGATCATGTAAGCGCAATCGAATTCGGATTCGATTCCGGTCTCGGATGCCCGCATTTCAATGGGAAGGTGATGGATAGTGACATTTCAATCGGACGAGAGAGTAGCCGTCACGGCTACGGTGTCCAACATGGCATCGTACGAAGAGGCGGTTAACGGCTTTAACTGGGCAGATGTCGAAAGCCGTTTTTCGTGGGCTTCGACCGGCAAGGTCAACATGGCTTACGAGGCGATCGACCGCCACGTGGAGAACGGGCGCGGAGACAAAACCGCGCTGCACTACAGCGACACCCAGAGAGAACAAAGCTACACCTTTGCCGAAATGTCCAAGCAATCCAACCGCTTCGCCAACGTGCTGCGCGGACTGGGCGTAGGCAAGGGCGATCGCGTATTCATTTTCATGCCGCGGACGCCGGAGTTGTACTTCGGATTATTCGGCTCCCTGAAAGTCGGGGCCGTCGTCGGTCCGTTATTCGAAGCGTTCATGGAAACCGCGGTCAGAGACCGTCTGCAAGATAGCGGAGCCGTGGCGATTATCACGACGCCCGCGCTTCTTTCGCGCGTGCCGCGTGCCGAACTGCCCGAGCTGAAGCACGTCATCGTCTTCGGCGATTCCGTCGAGGAAGGGGGCGGCATCGTCGATTTCCGTGCGGCGATGGAAGCGGCTTCCGACGAAACCGAAATCGAATCTTTGGAGCGCGAGGACGGCTTGATCCTCCATTATACTTCCGGCTCCACGGGCAAGCCGAAAGGCGTATTCCACGTCCAGAACGCGATGCTGCAGCATTACCATACAGGTCGCGTCGTACTCGACCTTCGGGAAGACGACGTCTACTGGTGCACGGCCGATCCGGGTTGGGTAACGGGAACGTCTTACGGCGTATTCGCTCCTTGGCTGAACGGCGTCACGAACGTCGTACGCGGAGGACGGTTCAGCCCGCAAGATTGGTACTCGACGCTGCAAAAATATAAAGTGACCGTCTGGTACAGCGCTCCGACCGCGTTCCGCATGCTGATGGGGGCGGGAGACGACGTAGTGAAATCGTTCGACCTGTCCAGCCTGCGCCACGTGCTGAGCGTCGGCGAGCCGCTCAATCCGGAAGTCGTCAGATGGGGAATGAAAGTATACGGCCAACGCATCCACGATACGTGGTGGATGACGGAGACGGGCGGCCAGCTCATCTGCAACTACCCGAGTATGCCGATCAAACCGGGGTCCATGGGCAAGCCGGTTCCGGGCATCGAAGCGGCGATCATCGACGATCAAGGCAACGAGCTTCCGCCGTTTCGGATGGGTAACCTCGCGGTCAAGACGCCATGGCCGTCGATGATGCGCAAGATCTGGAACAATCCCGCGAAGTACGCGGAGTACTTTCACATCCCGGGATGGTACGTCTCCGGCGATTCCGCTTATCGGGACGACGAAGGTTACTTCTGGTTCCAAGGGCGCATCGACGACGTCATCAATACTTCGGGCGAGCGCGTCGGTCCGTTCGAAGTCGAGAGCAAGCTCGTCGAGCATCCGGCCGTCGCCGAGGCGGGCGTCATCGGCAAGCCCGATCCGCTTCGCGGCGAGATCATCAAGGCGTTCATTTCCCTTCGCGAAGGCTTCGAGCCGTCCGATGAATTGAAAGCCGACATCTCCAAATTCGTCAAAGAAGGACTGTCCGCTCACGCTTCTCCGCGCGAGATCGAGTTCAAAGACAAACTTCCGAAGACGCGCAGCGGCAAAATCATGAGACGGGTGCTGAAGGCATGGGAATTGAACTTGCCGACGGGCGACTTGTCAACGATCGAAGATTAACGTCCGGATTTCCGGCCTCATAACAAAAGCCCTCATCCCGTCGCAAGACGGAGATGAGGGCTTTTTATTGCGGATCGATGACGCTCTTCCGGCGGCCGGTTACCCGCCGGACTTGGCTTCCGCCGGAGAGGAAGGAGAAGATTCGCCGTTCGGGCCGACCGCGGTGACGCGGTACCAGCCGGCCGGCATCGGAGAAACGTACTCGAACGCGGTCGATTCGGTCGTGCCGAGAAGCTTGAATTTGCCGTGCTCGGTCGTGCTGTACCATACTTGATATTGGGTGACGCCTTCTCCGGGCTGATTCGCGTTCCAAGAGAGCGAGACGCCGAGAATCGTCGTTTGTACGGTCAATCCGGAAGGAGCGGAAGGGGCTCCGGCATTCGGATCGCCCGGCAGACCGGGATCGCCCGGATCGCCCGGATCGTCCGGATCCCCCGGAAGCCCAGGGAAGTCCGGATCTTCGCCGCCTTGGCTGCCGTCCGCCGCTATTTTCTCGCTCGGAGGCGATTCGTTGCCGCCGACGTCGACGGCGGTCACGTAGTAGCTGTACGAATTGCCGCCGCTGACGAAATTGGCGAACTTCGCTTCGTCTCCCGCGAATACCGACGCTTCGACCTTCTCGTAAGCGCCCCCGTTAATCGAACGGTACAGTCTGTAACCGGCGACGTCCGCTTGAGGGGACGGGGTGAACGTAATTCGGGCGACGCCGTTCATGCTTTCGACGACGACGTGCGTCGGCGAACTCGGCGCGGCTCCGTCTTCGACCCGCGGATCGACTTTGGACGGAGCGCTTTCCGCCGCGTCCTTCGGCAAGTAATAAGAGATGGCTTTGCGCGCGTTGGCCGCGACATGCCCGAGCTTTGCCTGGATTTCTTCGATCAGCGTGTCGAGCGGCGTTTCCCTGACGACCATGACGGATTCGCGTAGCAGGTCCTCCGGCGTATCCGGCTGAGGCACGTAGTTAACGCCGTTGTAGGAAATGTACTTGACCTTGACGAGCGCGTCGTCTTCTTCGGTCGGAATGTCTTTACGGTTAAAAATATCGGTGACGAGCTTGCCGGCTTCCTTCGTCAATTCCGTCGGCAGCTTGCCGCTGACGCTGGACACGGTCATCGAGACGATGCCTTTCGGCTTGTCGAACGACTTCGTCGGGAACAACCCGGGCTTCGCTTCCGTCACCTCGTTCATGATCTTCGACCAGATGAGGCGGGCGCGTCCGTGGCTGTCCGACGAGAGCGTATGGATGACCTTCTCGTACCCGACCCATACGCCGAGCGTGATGTCCGGCGTATAGCCTTCGAACCAGACGTCGCCGTAGTTTTGCGTCGTGCCCGTTTTGCCTACGATCGGAATTTTGCCGTAGTTTTTGAACTGGGACATGAGCGACTTCGCGGTGCCGTTCGTGACGACCGTCTTCAGCATGTCGGTCATCAAGTAGGCGGACTGCTCCGAGACGACGCGTTTCGGAGCGGCTTGGTGCTTGTACACGATATTGCCGGTCGAATCGGTAATTTGCTCGATCATGTAAGCGTCGTTGAAGATGCCTTTGTTCGCGATCGCGGAGTAAGCGTTCGTGAGCTCCTCGACGGAGACGCCGTACTTGAGTCCGCCGATGACGCCCGTCTGCGCGCCGTCGTCTTCCTTCACGAGCGTCGTGATGCCGAGGGAACGGGCGAAGGACCACGCCTCCGGGATCGTAAGCTTGTTCAGGAAAATTTTCAGCGCCGGAATGTTGTAAGAGTTGTTTAGCGCGGTGCGCGCGGTTACGAGTCCCTTATACTGGTTATTGGAGTTTTTCGGGATATGGTAGCCGCCTCCGCCGTTTTTCAAAATAATCGGCGAATCGTCGATGACGCTCGCGGGCTGAATAAGCCCTTTCTCGATGGCCGGCAAATACGCGCCGATCGGCTTCATCGCAGAACCGGGCTGACGGGTCATCTGGGTCGCGAAGTTCATCTGCTCGATGTGGAAATCGCGGCCTTCGATCATGCCGAGAATGGCTCCGGTTTTCTGGTCCATCATGAGGGACGCGACTTGCTCGACGCCCTTGACCGGATGGTCGGGAGCGAAATTTTTAGGATCCTCCGCGATCGTATGCATCAGGTTGTACACTTTTTTGTCGATCGTCGTTCTGATCTTGTAACCGCTTCGGAGCAATTGATCCCGCGCATCTTCGATCAAGCCGGCGTTTTCTTTTTTCTTCAAGTCCGCGGCGGTCAAGTCCGGGTTGGACTGCAGGACGAGAATTTCCGCCGCTTGGCGCTCGACCTCGAGCATCAGGTAAGGGTACGTGTTATACGCCTTCTCGGTCGGCTTGGCGAGGGAAGCGTACAAATCGAACGCGAACGCTTCTTCGTACTGCGATTGCGTGATTTTCTTTTCCTCGAGCATCCGGCTGAGCACGAGCTTCTGCCGCAGCACGGCTCGTTTGAAGTTTTTCTCGTTGAACTCGCCTTTGCCGTTGAAAGCGGAGTAGAGCGAAGGGAGCTGCGGTACGCCGGCGAGATAAGCCGCTTGGGCAATATTCAGGTCGGACAGCTTGTCGATGCCGAAGATGCCTTTGGACGCCGCTTTGATGCCGTATACCTGATAGCCGTTGGAGCCGTTGCCGTATGGGATTTTGTTTAAATAAGCGGTAATGATTTCTTCTTTGCTCAAGTATCTCTCAAGCCGCAGCGACAGGAAAATTTCCTTCGCTTTCCGGCTGGACGTCTGGTCGAGACTCAGGAAGACGCGCCGCGCGACCTGTTGCGTAATCGTGCTTCCGCCCGTTTGCACGTTTTCGTTCAGCAGCTGCTGCTTGACGGCGCGCAGCAAGCCGTTCGTGTCGACGCCGTAATGGCTGAAAAAGTTTTTGTCCTCGATCGAAGTGACGGCATCGACGATAAGGGGAGGAATCTGATCGTAAGTGACCGGCCGCCTATCCTCCTCCGAGCGCAGCTGTCCGATCGGGGTATTGTCGTTAAAATAAACGAATCCGGTAATCGCGTTCTCCGCGATCTTCTGTTCGATGACGCTTCGCGGGCGGACGGGGTCGTCATGAACGAGCGACGCGATGAATCCGGTAACCGCGCCGGCGCCGACAAGACCTGCCAGCAAGCCGAATAAAATGAGCCACAGCACGGTAAATCCCGCGATTTTCCCTGCCGTTATGAAGCCCGCGCCTCGAGAGTTCGCCTCGGAAGGGGGGTGCTTCGCATTGTTCATGTAGAGAGCCTCCTTCAACAAACAGAACTATTATAGCACATTTAACCACCGTTTGACCTCCTTCGCCGGTCGGACGGGATCGAGGCGACGCGAAAACGCAAAAAAAGCCGGCCTGGCCCGCGAGGGCTAGGCCGGCCGTCTTAGGTCGTCCGGACTTTACGTTATTGCGCCGGCGGCGTGAACGTGCGTTGCGCGAATTCGGCGTCCATCATATAGAAGGCGTTGCTGTCCTTGTCGATGCGTTTCAGCTTGCTGATGATGTTGTCGAACATCGCTTCCTCTTCGACTTGCTCGTCGATGAACCATTTCAGGAACTGGATCGTCGCGTGCTCGCGGTCGTTAAGCGCCAAGTCGGACAGATGGTATATTCTGCGGGTGACTTCCTGCTCGTGCTCGTAGGCATGCTCGAAAGCGTCGAGAATGGATGCATAGTCGTTCTGCGGCGTATCCATACCGGAAAGCGTAACACGCAGATTGCGATCGTTCATGTACTTGTAGATTTTCATCGCGTGGAACTTCTCTTCTTCGGCTTGCACCGTGAAGAAGTTGGCGAATCCGTCTAAGCTTTCGCCGGAGCAATAGCCTGCGATCGCCAAGTACACGTGCGCGGAAAAGAGTTCGTAGTTGAGTTGGTCGTTCAAGGTTTTGCTTAACGTTTCGTTGATCATCGGTTTCTCGCTCCTTTATTGTACAAGGTAGGTGTCTGCCTAAATTGTACCATAAAGCGGCGAGTCATCCTATTCTGCTCTTCAATTTCTCGTACAGCGCTTCCGGGGTAGGGGCGACGACGACTTCGGCTTTGCCGATCAATACCATGCATTGCTTCGTGCAGAGCTTGCATTCGCCCAAGCAGTCCTTTTTCTTCTGCTTCATATCGGGGAATTCGGTTTTTAACGTTTTGTACACCGTCTTCGAACCGTGTTTGAAGTTTCTGCAGCAATACTTGATTTTTTTCATCGTCCGGCCTGCCTTTGCGCTGAGATGCGTTCTCAATTAAATGATAGTAATTCTCATTATCATTGTCAATGAGTATGAGGCGCGAACGCGAAAAAAAACCGCCTTCGCGAATGCGGTGGCGGTTTTCGGAAACTTGCGATTAACGGCTGTAGAACTCGACGATTTGTTTAACGTCGATGTCTTGCGTCAATTCGCCGCGGTCCGGAAGACGAACGTACTTGCCTTCCAATGCCGTTGCGTTGTAGTCGAGGTATCCTGGCACGTGGTGACGCGCTTCGGAAGCTTCTTTGATCGATTTCATGGAACGGGAACGCTCGCGAAGACCGATGACGTCGCCCGGTTGGACGGTGTAAGAAGCGATGTCGACTTTTTTGCCGTTTACGGTTACGTGCCCGTGGGATACGAGTTGACGGGAGCCGTAGCGGGAGTTCGCCCAGCCGAGACGGTACACGAGGTTGTCCAGGCGGCTTTCGAGCAGGAACAGGAAGTTGTCGCCCGCGATACCTTGTTGTTTCGACGCGCGGTCGAACAGGTTGCGGAATTGCTTCTCGTTCAAGCCGTACATGTGGCGAAGTTTTTGTTTTTCTTGCAATTGCATGCCGTATCCGCTGATTTTGCGGCGTTGGTTAGCGCCGTGTTGTCCGGGAGGGAATGCGCGTTTCAGTTCTTTGCCCGAGCCGCCAAGCGAAATGCCGAGACGACGGCTCAATTTGAATTTAGGACCTGTATATCTTGCCATGAGTGAGAAAGCTCCTTTTTCAAAAGAAATATGGTTTTTGAAAAATGGGTACCTTTGCGCGGATTTCGCCATAACCGACCGTGTCGGTTCCAACAGGATGTTCAGCCGCAGCCCGTTGGCGGTTCGTCCGAGAGGGTGTCACAATAGCTTTGCCCAGTATTCAACAAGTTATATTATAAGAAACTGAGTGCAAATGTCAAGAAAGACGTTCCGAAAATCCAATTTTCCAATACGGAACGCGTCCCGGGTTTAGAGATTTGTCGGCTTTCCACAAGTTGGGGCATAGGACTATAGACTTCTATGAACCTAGTGCAAAATTCACTGTTTCATTGTATAGTTAAGAGAAAGAGGATGACATCGGGGACGGAGGTGTCGGGCATGGTTATGAAGAGAAAGACGCAGCAGTTAGACGCGCAAGAGGATTACACGAATCCATCCCGCACCCGTCAGCAACTGCCTATGTGGCTGCAGAAGCAAGACTTGTCCGAAGCCGATTTGCCTTATATACACGCGATGTTATCGGGCTGCTTCTCGGATTGGCTCGAAGAAGTGGACGGTTTCCCGTGGTTAGGCGGACCTATCGCCCTGCTTCACCCGGACGGCACGCTCATTCCCGCCGAAGGGCTCGAAGAATCCGCGGAGAAGCTGTTCGTCCAGTGGAACGATCGCGACGCAGGCCCGACGGCCGCAAGCGTCTCGCTCGATACGTGCCGCCCTACGCTCATGAGAGCGGAAGAGCACCACCATCCGAAGCTGAAGGCGTTCGATTCGATCGCCGTTCCGATCTTTACCCGTTCGACCGGCATACCGTGCGCGGTCGTCGCTTGCCTTCTTCCCGCCGGCACAGCCAACGCGGGCGACCTGAAGCTGCTGCAATCGGCCGCCTTGCATATCCGGAGCGGGATCTACCGCCACTTCGAGAATTTGTTCGTCGGGGGCATGCTCAGGGAACGCAAGCTGTCCAAGAAAGAAGAGAGCCGTCGGGATATCCTGTTCGACGTTATGAGGCGGTTGAACGCCCATATCGACGTCGAGCACGTGCTGTCGGAAGTGCTCGATAGCCTCGAGCAGCTGTATCCGATTTGCAAAGCCGACTTGTACCTTTCCCAGGATTACAATAGCCCGAACGAGAAAGTGAAACCGCTGGCGTTCCATCTTCAGGACATGGATCTGTGCAAGACGGCGTTCTTGGAAGGCAAAATCCGCGAAGAGCAATCCGGCGGGCGCCATCGTCTCGCGTTGCCTCTGTCCGGTAAGCAGGGCGTGTACGGCGTATTGCGGCTGGACTTGCCCGTCAACGAATTCGACGAAGCCGACATCAACTTCCTGTCGATGCTGGCCGGTTCGGCCGGAGCGGCTTTCGAGAAGGCCAAGATGCACGAACAGGCGAACGTTCTCGTCGGCGAGCTGCGCCTGATCAACGAACTGACCCAGAGGCTCAACAGCAGCTTGAAATTATCGGACACGATGCAATTCGCTTCGGCCGAGCTCCTTCACATTTTTCATTCCGATTTCTGCTGCATCCTGCAACTCGATGCGATCGCCCAGCAATTCGTCGTCATGTCCGCCAACGTGGCGGAAATGATCGGAGAAACGTATTCGAAGGATTACGGATTCTGCGGCGTCATGTGGTCGACGAAGGAACCGATCATCCTATCCGACTATTGCTCCGCGACGCCGGTCGCTTCGCAGCTGATGGACGTCACGCATTCTAGGTCGCTCCTTGCTTCTCCCTTGCTGCTGAACGGGGAAGTGATCGGCGCGGTCATGATTACGAAGCGGGAAGCGAACCATTTCTCGTACGACAACTACAAGCTGCTTCAAGTGCTTTCTGCGCATTTGGGACTCGCGATGTCCAACGCGACGCTGCACGCCGCCGTCCGGCGGATGGTCATCACCGACAACTTGACCGGCTTGTATGCCCGCCATTACTTGAACGAGAGGATCGGTCGCAAGCAATTGCGGGATTCGTCGGGCTCGCTCATCGTCGTCGACATCGACCATTTCAAGCGAATCAACGATACGTACGGACACCAAGTCGGGGATAACATCCTCATCCATGTGAGCGAGATCATTCGAACGTCGATCCGCGACAGCGACATCGCCGCCCGTTGGGGCGGGGAAGAGCTCGCGATCTACTTGCCGCTGCTCGGCTTGGAACAGACGGAGAGAGTGGCCGAGCGCATCAGGCAACGCGTAGAATTTGAGACGAATCCGCAGGTGACCGTTTCGTGCGGCATATCCGAATGGCGTCTCGCCGACGACAAGGTGAGCGTCGAATCGTTGTTCTACAAAGCCGACATGGCATTGTACGAAGCGAAGCACCAAGGCAGGAATTGCATCGTCGTCGGATAGTCCGGCGATCGAATAGGAGCCGCCGGATTTCCGGCGGCTTTTTGTGTTACCTCATGCATATCGTCGCCGAAAGGGGAGACGATACGAAGCAAAAGGAGGGCTTAAGAATGCCTGTTGCGATATTCGCGCCGGCGCGGCGCGCCGCGATCTGGCTGGCGACGGCCGTTTTGACGTTCGGCCTGCAGGGCTGCATGGCAGGCTCGCGGTCGATTCCCGCTAAGGACGCGCTCGCCCTGTCCGCTTCCGCGCTTGCGGGAAGCGAGAACTACGCGTTCGCGGGCGAGCTGAGCTTGTACGACGCGGGAGGAGAGGTCGGCAGCCGTTCGGCGTTCGAAGGTCAAGTGACCGGTCACGGCAATCTGAAGCTTCAGTGGAAGCCTTCGGAATTGTCCGCGATGGAAACGGGGGATTCGGCCTCGTACGAAACCTACCGCCCGCTGCAGTTGCTGGAGGCGTTAAAAGGCGACGACGCAACAGCGGCCTACGCCGAGAAACCGACGCAGTCGAAGCCCGTCAAGCTTGTCGTCCGGTTGGACGACGAGGTCGCCAAGCGACGCGTGGCGGAAGAACTGAGGCAGCAGCTCGCGATGCTTCGCTCGACTTACGCGACCGGCTCGAAAGAAACTGGCGTTGGCAAAGCCGCGGCGATACTAAGCGAAGCGGAAGCGCGGATGGAAGCGGCCATCAAGTCGCTGAAAGTACGAACCGTCTGTTATTGGACGGCCGATCCGAAGAACTGGTTCCCTTCTCAATTAAAGGAGGAGTCTCAGCTCAGCTACGAATGGGAAGGACGGTCGCTTAACGAGAAACGGAGCTCGGAAACGAATTTTCATAACGATGCCGATGGTGATACAATAAAGGGGTCATGACAGCAAGAAAGACGACGTCTCGTTGACGTCAAAGAGGAGAGAAGAAAATGCGGGATCCGAGATTGCAAAAGTTGGCCGCCAACCTGGCCGGCTATTCCGTTAAAGTTCAACCGGGAGACAACGTGCTGATCGAAATGATCGGCTCCGAGCTCGAGCTCGTCAAATGCCTGATCGAAGAAGTGTCCCGACTGGGAGGCAACCCGTTCGTGGAGATCGAAGACCGTTCGGTCACGCGCACGCTGCTGAAGTACGCGACGGAAGAACAAATGTCGACATGGGCGGCTTACGACTTGGAACGGATGAAAAGAATGCAAGGCTATATCGGCATCCGCGCGGGCGGCAACGCCAACCAATTGGCGGACGTGCCTTCCGATAAAATGAAGCTATACGACCGCATCCACCGCCACCCGGTACATATGGAGCAACGGGTCAAGAAGACGAAGTGGGTCATTCTCCGCTACCCGAACGACTCGATGGCGCAGTTGGCCAACATGAGCACGGAAGCGTTCGAGGACTTCTATTTCGACGTGTGCAACCTGGATTACGCGAAGATGGATCGTGCGATGAATCCGCTTCGCGAGTTGATGGCGCGCACGGACAAAGTCCGCATCGTCTCACCGGGAACCGATCTGACGTTCTCGATCAAAGGAATCGGCGCGCAGAAGTGCTCCGGCGAACGCAACATCCCGGACGGCGAAGTCTATTCCTGCCCGGTACGCGACTCGGTTAACGGCACGATCGCCTACAACACGCCGAGCGTCTATAACGGCTTTACTTACGAGAACGTGACTTTCACGTTCGAGAACGGCCAAATCGTCAAAGCGACGGCCAACGATACGGACCGCATCAACGCGCTGCTCGACAGCGACGAAGGAGCGCGTTATATCGGGGAGTTCAGCCTCGGCTTCAACCCGTTCATTTTGCACCCGATGAAAGACACCCTATTCGACGAGAAGATCGCCGGAAGCCTGCATTTCACGCCGGGGCAAGCATACGACGTGACCGACAACGGCAACCGTTCTTCGATCCACTGGGATCTCGTCCTCATTCAACGTCCGGAATACGGCGGCGGCGAAGTGTTCTTCGACGACGTTCTCATTCGCAAGGACGGCCTGTTCGTCATTCCGGAACTCGAAGGGCTTAATCCGGAATCACTGAAATAATCCTTTCTCCCTCTTGCGTGAATTTAGGGGAACAAGGTATGATGTGAAAGAGATTGTATCGTTACTTTTCTAGGAGGGGATACTATGTCTAATAACGCTGCCATTGTAGAATTGTCCCAAACGGCTAACAAGTTCCGTTCCTCGATCGTCCTTCAAGCGGAGAACAAGTACATCGACGTCAAAAGCATCCTCGGCCTGTTCACGACGCTTATCGGCAACCATGCGTATGAGCTGCACGTACATGGTCCGGACGCCGAAGAAGCGAAGCAAGAGCTCGGCGCCGTATTCTCGAAACACGGCCTGAACGTTAAAGTCGTCGACTAAACGTTCCGCCGAAAGACCCAGTCACGAACGAGACGTCCCTCCGAGCCGGAGGGACGTCTTTTGTTTGCGCGGATCGCATAAAAGTATTGTCGTAAGGGACAGCGCGTCCTTGTACTTCCGTCCAATATCGTCTAATATAGATATGATAGCTTGAATGTGGGAGTTTGGGCACAGGGGGAGTGGGAATGGCAGCATCGGATACAATCGTCGATCTGAACGAGAAGGCACTGCGTCTGCTTCAGGAAGATGCCGATAAAATCGAAAAGTTGATCGCCATCCAGATGGAGAACCTGACGACCCGGAAATGCCCGCTGTATGAAGAAGTTCTGGATACCCAGATGTACGGCTTCTCGAGAGCGGTCGATTTCGCGGTGCGCACAGGGCTAGTCGAAGAAGGCGCGGGCAAATTGCTGATAAGCCAGCTGGAACGGAATCTGGCGATATTATACGAGGCGTTGGAGCGCAAGGCCGAATAGCAATAGCACCCCTAGGGGCAATGTCATTAAGTTAAGCTCAAAGACAAGACCGGGAATAAAAATGGAGTCCGAAACGGCATGGGAAAAAGCCCTGTGCCGTTTGTTTTTTTTGGTGC
>NZ_JBHSMH010000044.1:0-79323 GCF_042655365.1 Cohnella suwonensis
TCCACCAGCTGCCCGTCAGCTACGAGGCGACTTGGCTCTTACCTCGACCGGACTTTCACCGGCTAGTTGTGCCTAACTTGGCTAGGCGCGCAATCGTCGAGTAAAGGCGGTTTCCCCACGCGGGGAACCGCCTTTTTGCTTGAATCGCCGCGCTGCCAAGCTATCCTTGATCCCGCAACAACCGCTCGCCCGCGATGCCCGGCGTCGTCATCTGCACAGGGTCCAGAATTTCGTCCATCTCCTCTTGCGTCAGCAAGCCGCGCTCCAGAATAAGAGCCTTGACCGTCCGCCCCGTCGCCGTCGCCTCCTTCACGAGCTGCGCCGCGACGTCGTAACCGAGATGCGGATTAAGCGCGGTCACGATGCCGAAGCTCCGTTCGACGTATTCACGGCATCTTTCGCGATTCGCCTCCATTCCTTCCAAGGCGAAGCGGTTAAAGACGTCGAGCGCCCTTTGCAAAATTTGAAGCGACTGAAGCAGATTAAACGCGATGACGGGGCCCATGACGTTCAGTTCGAACTGTCCGGCTTCGCAAGCCATGCAGATCGTATGGTCGTTGCCCATCACTTGGAAGGCGGCCTGGTTCACGACTTCGGCCATGACCGGGTTCACTTTGCCAGGCATGATCGAGGAGCCCGGCTGTCTCGGAGGCAGATTCAGCTCGTTCAAGCCGACATGAGGGCCCGAAGCCATCAGCCGGATGTCGTTGCATATTTTGGACAGGTTCACCGCGCACACTTTAATGGACGCGGACAATTCCGTATAAGCGTCCGTGTTCTGCGTGGCGTCGACGAGATCGTCGGCCGATCTAACCTGGATGCCGAGATCGTCCGCGAGATGTCCGACGACGAGACGAATGTAATCTTTCGTGGCGTTAAGTCCGGTGCCGACCGCCGTCGCTCCCATGTTCACGGACAGAAGCCCTTCGCGCGCGCGTCCGATTCGGCCTATATCCCGCTCCAGCGCGTGGCCGTACGCGCCGAACTCTTGGCCCATCCGGATCGGCACGGCGTCCTGTAGATGCGTCCTTCCCATCTTCAGGACGTCGTCGAACTCGGCTTGCTTGGCCGCGAAGCCCGATCTCACTTCACGCATCGTCTCCAGCAGACGTCCCGTCAACGAATAGGCCGCGACCCGAAGCGCCGTCGGAATGACGTCGTTCGTCGATTGGGACATGTTCACGTGGTTGTTCGGATTACAATGGAAGTACTCGCCTTTGCGATGTCCCATGATCTCGAGCGCCCGGTTCGCGAGCACTTCGTTCATGTTCATGTTCATCGACGTTCCCGCGCCGCCTTGGATCGAATCGACGATGAACTGATCGGCCCATTGGCCTTGCGCCACTTCGTCGGCCGCCTGTACGATCGCTTGACCGATCGCATGGGGAAGGCGATTCAGCTCCATGTTCGCGCGAGCCGCCGCCTTCTTCACCTGCGCGATCGCGATCACGAGCCCCGCATGCATGGGGACGCCGGTAATCGGAAAGTTCTCCACCGCCCGAAGCGTCTGAACGCCGTAATACGCCGATTCGGGCACCTCTTTGCTCCCCAAGGAATCTTTCTCCGTTCGTCCGGCCATCGCGATCGCTTCCTCCCGCACAAGATTATGCTGCCTATATTCTACGCCAATTGGAACGCAAAAAAACCGAATCCGTTTCCCTGTCTTATAGGGAACGAATTCGGTTTATTCAGGTTAATCCTCTTCGTCTTCCAAAGCGCTTATCTGAGCGGCCCATTCGGCCCTGCGCTTCTCTTCCAAATACTCTTGCGTCATCCGGTCCCGCGCGCGCCCCTTCTCCTTCAACCTCTCGATGCCCGGTTGGATGAGCAGGTCGACCTCCGCCTGAACCGTAGCCGCGAGATCGTACCGGCTTTGCGATTCCAGATAAGAGCCCACTTCCATCAGCGCGTTATAACGGTCCAGTTCGTCTCGAGTCAACAGGCCCCGCACTTGCACGCTGCAATGTCTCATTAGAGGAATTTGCCTTTACGCAGCACCAACGGGATACCGCCGATGATGAACAGGTAGCGGATGTCGATCGCTTTTTTGAGCCATGCCGCTACGCGGCCTTTGTATTTTTTGCCGAACGCGATGCCGATCGCTTCGCCTTTGCCGAGCGAAGCTACCGTGCCTTTGTTCGTGAACGCGTATTTCTTGAGCGGTTGGTTGCGAATCGACGCGACCAGGTTGTGCGCGCAATTGACGCCTTGTTGCATCGCCATTTGCGCCGTCGGAGGATAAGGACGTCCCTCCGGGTTGAAGACGAGCGAGTTGTCGCCGAGAATATAGACGTTCTCGTGGCCAGGCGCTCTCAAGAATTCGTCGACCTTAACGCGGCCTCTCATCGTTTCGAAGCCGGCTTCTTCGATCAAGCGGTTGCCGCGAACGCCTCCGGTCCATATGACCGTCTGCGATTTGATCTCTTCGCCTTCGCCGACGACGACGCCGTCCGGCGTGCATTCTTTGATCGCCGTTCCGATGCGGAACGTAACGCCTTTCTTCTGGAGCACTTGCATCGCGTACTCGACCAGCTCGGGGTCAAAGCCCGGAAGCGCGGTAGGCGCCGCTTCGATGTTGACGATTTTGACGATCGACGGATCGACGTCGAATTGCTTGCACAGCTCCGGAATGCGATCGGCCAGCTCGCCGATGAATTCGATGCCCGTGAAACCGGCGCCGCCGACGACGAACGTCAAGTAATCCGTCCGGTGCGGCTCGCGCTTGAAGCGGGCGAATTGGTATTCGATATGCTCGCGGATCAAGCGAACGGAGTTGATGCTGCGAATGTTCATCGCATGTTCGCCGAGTCCCGGAATGCCGAACGTTTCAGGCTCGCCGCCGAGCCCGATGATCAGGTAGTCGTAAGAGAGCGTTCCGTCTTCCAGGATGACCTTCCGGTCTTGGGGACGGATTTGGACGACCGTCGATTTCACGAAGTCGATCTTGAATTCGTCGATCAGCTTGGAAATGTTCACGCGCGCGTTCTCCGGGTTGTCCGTACCCGCCGCCGGCATGTGAAGGTGAGTCGTAATGTAGTGGTAGTCGTGCTTATTCACCAAAGTAACGTCTGCCTCGTTATAATTCAATTCCTTCTGCAAGCGCAGGGAAGTCAGAACGCCCCCGTAGCCCGCGCCCAGAATGACGATTTTCGGTATGCTACTCATCGATGATCCCATCCAATCCTATATCTTTGTTTTTATTTGTGAAAATTCACACAAAGTCCTTCGTTAAGTCGCTAAACGAAGCTCTACAAAATCGATCATATCGGCTTTTCCAACAATTTTCAAGGTTCATTTTCACGAATTAATTTGGACATCCTTACAAAATCCTTTCCATGCCGAAAACGCGAGTTTATAATGGATACGTTTGGTTCCGTATGACGTTAGAGACATTATGACGGAGGTGTCACGTTTAATGAACCCATCCAACGGCACGACGACGACAACGGTAGACGTAGCGATCATCGGCGGAGGACCGGCGGGCATGTTCGCCGCGTTCTATGGCGGCATGAGGCAAATGTCCGTCAGCTTGATCGAGAGCATGCCCCAGCTGGGAGGCCAGCTTGCGGCATTGTATCCGGAGAAATATATATACGACGTCGCCGGATTTCCGAAAGTGACGGCGCAAGAGCTCGTCGACAATCTGAAAGCCCAGATGTCCTTGTTCCAAACCGCTATCTATTTGGAAGAGAAAGTTCTTCGGGTAACCAAGCTCGAAGACCGTCTCTTTGAAATTGTTACCGATAAGCGTTCGCACCATGCACGGGCCGTCATCATTACGGCGGGCGTCGGCGCTTTCGAGCCGCGCAAGTTGGAATTGCCGGAAGCGTCCGCCTTCGAGAAAACGAACCTTCATTACTTCGTCAGCGATCTCGAACGTTTCCGCGGGCAGAAAGTGCTGCTGACGGGCGGCGGCGATTCCGCGCTCGATTGGGCGCTCATGCTGGAGCCGATCGCGGAGCAAGTCATTCTCGTTCATCGCCGGGACAAGTTCCGGGCCCACGAGCATAGCGTCGAGCAGCTCATGCAATCTTCCGTCAAAGTCATTACCCCGGTCGAGATCACCGCGCTGCACGGCGAAGACAGAATCGCCCGGGTTACGCTGACGGACGTCAAGTCGGGGGCGACGACGGACCACGAGGTCGACTCCGTCATCGTCAACTTCGGCTTCGTCAGCTCTCTCGGTCCGATCGCGGAATGGGGCTTGAACATCGAAGGCGGTTCGATCGTCGTCGACTCCCGGATGGAGAGCAGCGTTCCCGGCATCTTCGCCGCGGGCGATATCACGACTTATGCCGGCAAGCTGAAGCTGATCGCCGTCGGATTCGGAGAAGCGCCGACCGCGATCAACAACGCCAAAGTGTACGTCGATCCGGACGCGAAGTTGTCTCCGGGACATAGCAGCAATATGAAAATATAACCGTCAAAAGGGCATCCTACCTTGGACTACCGGAAAAGATCCGGATCCGAGGAGGATGCCCTTTTGTTATGTCCCGTCTGCAACGCGTTGAGCCCCCTAGACGTCTCATGTCCGAACTGCGGTTCCTTCGCCGAAGACGAAGGTCGTTGGAGCGACTGGAGCGGCCCCTACTCTCCCTACGAAAGCACAAGCTTCGAGTCGCCGGATGGCATGCCGTCCGCGAACGGCGGATCTTGCCTCCATGCCGTGCGCTGTACCCGTTGCCAACAATCTTTCACCGCGGTGATCGCCGCCTGGCATTTCTAGATCGACCTTTCTTCGGGCAACGAAAGTCGGCGCCGTCTGATTTCGGATTTCAGCAGACGAAGGAATTCTAGGTCTAGCCTTAGACGCAACGCGTTACTGTAAGCGTCGAGCAACAGATCGTCGGACAATAATGGCAACATCGCCTTCACCCTTTCCCTATTGTTATAGGAAGTTCGTGAGGGCATCATAGCACGCGCCCGATTTTGCGGACAAGCTTGCGGTTATCCACATTCGACTGTGCGTATCTTGTGGGTAAATTGTTGAAAAATGGCTCCAGTCCGCTGTCGGTATTGTGAGAACTGTGGACGAAGTTATACACAGGTTTCGACGTCCATTTCACAATAAACAACTTTCATGACCGCAAAATATTCAATTAGCGGTTTCTATAGAAAAAAGTGTCGCCCTTCGGCGTTTACTGCGGTCGCGTATTGACTTCCAGCATCCAAATATGTCCGTTTCGGTCGATCCCATAGTCGTAGCCGAGCTGGCCGATACCCGGAAAACGGCTCTCCAACAGCTCCGTCGACGCTTTCGTCAAGCTTCGCATTTCGCGTTTCTTCGCGCCGACCAGCTTAGGGGACAAAGATCTCCGAATCCCTTGCGCCGCCGGCATTTGCGTACCTCCCCGGCACAGGTTCGTGACGAACAGTCCCGGTCTCGCCAATCTCCCCAACATGGACCGATACGTCCACACTCCCTTTTCTTTCACGTATTTGACGCGGTAATCGATCGGTCTTCCGCCGATCGTCGCCAACCGAATGCCGCGCTGGATCAAGTAAGCCCTCTTCTTCCGAGTAGCATTCAGCCCTTTCATCAAAGCGTCGAACCCGGCGTAAACGCGCTTGTTCGACTTGTGCGAGAGCCTGTAAGCGGATCCCGATTTTTCGATTTTGATGACGCCAACCCCGCCGCCGCCTCTAACCGGCTTCACCACGACCATGCCATAGCTTGCCAGCATGCTTCGCAAATTCGCCGCGCTAAGCAGCCTCGAGGCCGGAATATGGCGCGCGATATAAGGATTGGACAGCAACGCGTTCGCCTTCAGCCACTTGCTCGCCAGCTGCCGGCTGATCGTAACCTCCATAAAGTCGGGACTCCTTCCCTGAGGGTATATCTATACATACTCCTCCGGGCGGACAGGTTCTTGGATAGATGTCACCCGCTATTCGCCTTTTTCGGCGAATCCCCTTCATGAACGACTGGCTTCGCGAATAAACTCCGATGATGGCCATCGAATACAAGGAGGCTTGCGCGACCATGAACAAGCATCGTCGTTGGAGAATACCGTTACTGATCGCCGCGATCGGCTCGTTGCTGGCGGCGCTCTTGGGAGGTTGCGGTTCGGGCACGGCGAAGAACGCCAACGGACGCGATTTTCCGTTGTCGGACAATCGAGACGGCGTCAAAGTCCAATCGCCGGACGGCGACGTAACGGTCAAGGCGAATGAAGAAGGCGGTACCGTGGAAGTGAACGGAAAGGACGATAACGGGGAAACGTTCAAATACGAGGCGGGATCGTCCGAGTTGCCGGACGGATTTCCGAAGGAGCTGATCCCTCCGGGGAAGTCGACGGTCACGAGCACGCTGAAAACGACGACCGACGGCGGTTTCGGCTATTTCGTCGGGTTCGACTCTGATGCGAGCGTTAAAGAGACGGCGGATCACTATCGGAAGTCGCTAAAGGACAAAGGCTTCGACGTCAGCGAGTTCTCGAGCGAAGGCAACGTCAGCCTGATCGGCGGCAACGACAAAACGAGTTATTTGGTCGGCATCGGACCGAGAGCGGACGGCGGGGACGGCTGCACCGTAACGGTCACTTTCGGGGATAACGGGTAGTTCGCGGATTGTGTAGGGTTAAATCCGATCGTCTTAGTAGCTGCATACCGAAAGATTTATCGCTTCTTTGGCGGGGTACCCGGGAAATCGCCTCACCCATACGGCCGAAGCGCCTTTTTCCGCGTTGACGCATTTCTCGTACTCGTTCAGCAACGTATCCAGCGTTTGCGACAGGCGAAGCACCTCTTCGTCGGCGAGATCCGCGCCGTTCTGAACGAAAGCCAGCATCATTTCCGAACGTGCCCGCTCGATTTTCCTTCGCAACGCTCTCGATTTGCCGGACATCGCGATCCCTCCCTCTCATGCTTTCATCATAAACCGTAAATTTATGGAAAGTTCACGAGAAAAAGTTAAGAAAATGTTAGTAGCCGCGAACGAAAAAACTCCCTAACTGAAGTTCCATTTTTAAGGCCCCGTACAAAAATTAAGTCAATCGCAATCTGACATAACAAAAAAAAGAACGTGTGAAAGCCACACGCTCTTTCCATGTTGATATAATGTAATACTCTTTTAGTACTTCAAATTAGTAAAAGTACCACTTGAATTAATTGTTTGTGGGGAATAATAAGTACTAGTGCCATTTTTCATAATGAATTTAGTTAGATTTTCGGTTCCGGAGTATACGGTTTCGGTGTAAACCGACGTGCCAATTTTATACGTATACGAACCCGTCATATCAATATTTCCAACATTCTCGTATCCAACGCTAGACGTTGGGTTTTCTAGTATATATTCGGTCGCAGAATTGGCGGGATAATTAACCGGAATAGAAATACTTGAATAACTTCCAGTTGTAATGTTGGAAATGTAAATACTTGCGGTTGTTTCGCCTGCATTATACCCAACACTAACGTAATATTTATCCCCACCGTGGGCAGTAAGTCCTGTCAATTTATACGCAGCATCCGGATAGTTTTCATACCAGAAGAAAGGCGTACTAGACCCCGGTTCATTGTCACAAGCACCCGCTTGAATGATGTAGTTATTTGCACTATTCGTTAGCCCAGCCCATGTAGCCGTAGACGTGCTATTGCTTACATTTGTTGGGACATATGTAGTACCTACCGCTTTCGTGTATGTCCGTGCGGTCGTCACTTTGTAACCGGAGTAGTTAACAGTATTTACAGTCGAAGTAACTGCTCCAAACTCCAAGCCGATCTTTTCTACTGTAACATCAACTTTATTTTTTGATTTCACTGCTTCTGCCCAATTATCATATGCCTTTGTTCCTTCCTTGGGTTTTTCAGGTAACCCATAACGTTCCAGTTCGCTTGCAGAGGCGGTGAGTGGATTAAATCCCGCCAATGGTGTGGCGAAGTTTACAGCTTTCGGAGGGACACTTACGTTCGAACTGTTCGGTGCAGCAAAAGCATTTCCCATAAGTAGCAATGAAGCTAAACAACTAGCAGCAATACTCACAACTTTAAAGCCCCTTCTTTTTCCCATAATTCGATCACTCTCCCAATTTTGTTATTAAGTTCTGCACATAGTAAAACACAATCTATAAAACTTGTAAAGAAAATTTTAGGAGATTTCATCACAATTCGTTTAAATTTGTATTTTGTTGTAAAAATAAAACTCAAAAAAGGCGTAGCCGATTAACTAGAGGCTACACCCTTTATTTTTTTATTTCTGATTTTTAATAAAAATTCAGAAATGCATGTCGATTTCTTCGGGCACGACAATTACTCTCTTCGGAGTTGGTGGTGGCGTTTCTTTATTTATGTTCACAACGACTTGTTTCTGATTTGATGTATTTGCTTTTTTGTTACTTATCCCCTGAATCGAAAATGTCAGTCCGAGAACTATTACCAACGCCAATGCAGATCCGATTATTATCTTCATAATATCCCTCCCCGTGAAATTAGAAAAACCTGTATGTTATATATAACAACGAATCCGGGTAATTAGTTGCACAAATTCCAAAAAAAATTTTACTTCTTGGTAAAATCCTCCGAAATAGTCCCTATCGTTCACCCACCATTCAGTTTAAAAAATTCATAATACAAATTCAACAAACTCGGGAGTACGTAAATAACCGGCCTGCGTCCAATTCCGTAATCTAACCCGTGCGGTTATTTCCGGCTTAACGAGAACAAAGTCTTTATTTTCGCTGATCACGAGCGTTTTCGAAACGCCGTAGAATGCCCGTTTATGCGCTGACGGTGCCGTAAACTCGAGGATACCAACTTTTCTGTCCGCGTGTTGAAGCAGACATCCGAATTGATTCTTACGGTATCCGGCAATTTGTACGTTCGCATACGTATAGTTAATGATTTTGAGCCAGTTTGCGTCGCGCCGGCTACGTATTTACTCATTTTCTTTTTGCAGACGATTCCTTCGAGGTTTTTCTCGCGGATCGCGTTATACATGGATAGTCCCGCGCCTTCAACGTTGATTACGCGGCTAAAGTGGCGGTTATCGGAAAGGACGCGCGATAATATTTCCTTGCGCGCCATCAGTGGGCGATTCCGGAGATCCTCGCCCCGCTAGCGGAGAATATCGAATACGAAAAAGACTACAGGTTGCCGGATTGCCGCTTCCATTATCGCCATTGGTTTCTTCGTCATAAACCGTTCCATAACCATTTCGAAATCGATAGTGCCAACCGGATTAATACACGCGACTCGACGTCCAGTACAACGTCTGAATTGTCCGCAATCGGTACTTTATGGAGTTCCGAATTCTGACGAGTGACATCGTTATTATCGCGCGTATATAGTCGTACGATTCCGTTTTCCATGGATAGGATAAGACGGTGGCCGTCAATCTTCGGCACAAATATGTAACGAGCGTCGTCAAACGTTGACTCGCGTTTCTCAAGCAGCGTAGGCGCCAAAATATCCCGCCTTACTTGTCTCTTAATTGTAGCATCGGACGTTGGCGAGATAACCCGGTAAGTTTATGCATAGCAGGAAGCGTGCGAGGCATAATACGTGGTAAATCATGAAGGTGAATAACCCTGGCAGTCAATAATAACAACCAACTCGTAACTTTTCTTCGCCTAGACCGATGGGCAGGTGCGGCCCGTGCTTAATATCCGACTGCCAGAGAGCGTTTCGATACCATTTTTGGAACCGCCGTGCGGCAACGCCTTGGCTCGTGTACATCTGCATTTGACGGGAGCTATACCCGCGCTCGGTTTGCTTCACCTGCAAGGTGCTGCGTTTGATTTCGCTGGGCTTTGCCTTGCATTTCCACACCAGAATCTGAATGATCTAGCTGATGCTACGGCGGGGAACTTCCCGGCGAAGGAGAATTGCTCCTTCCAGCAACTGAGTGGCGCGATGGTTGTTAGGGCGGTCTTTCTTCCTCGCTGTCTTGGCTTAAGTCCCTCGAACTTCTCTGCTTGATACCGAGCTTCCGCTCTCTTAGCGCTTATAACGAGCTCTAGCGCTTGCTCTAGGGGAATCTCAGGGTAAACTTCTCCGTTCGTCCACCGGCCTGTACGCGCCTCTCACGCCTCTTTAACGACACAAAAAGACCTCCATAACGAATTAGTCGCGGACTACTATCGTCATAGAGGCCGTAATCCACAACCCATAAACGTACATTTAAGGGTTGTTAACGTACATGAATCGGGATTGTTAACGTACACTTCCCGCTCAACAATCCGCAATCACCGCATTAGCTAACGTATCGGCTAATGGATAAATCACCGTAGGGCGAACGAACTTGAAAACGTTGATATACCGGGCTCAGCAAGGCTCCGCGGCAGGGTTGCCGGCTTCTGTAGCCGTTCTGAAGCTCGATCCGCAGCCGCAAGTGGCGGTCGCGTTAGGGTTATTGATCGTGAAGCCTCCGCCCATGGCGGATTCCTTCCAATCGATCTGAAGCCCGTTCAAGTATTTCATGCTGTTGCCGTCCACGACGACTTTCACGCCGGAGACGCTGAGCTCGTTGTCGCCTTCGTTCAGCTCGTCATCGAAGCCCATGCCGTAGGAAAAGCCGCTGCAGCCGCCTTCTTGGACGCCGATTCGCAAAAACAAATTCGGCGCTTCCTCCGCGGCCAGCATTTCCTGAATTTTATCCGAAGCGGATTCGCTAATGTTGATCATGTCGGTTCCCTCCCCGTGCGTTTTCTGCCTCTAGTATACTCCAGAGTGCTTTACGCCTCAAGGGAGGCTTCGCCCGTAATTTGCTGTGCGATCGCCTTCAATTCGATTTTGCAGCGAAATTGTCCCGGCTCGTTCTGCAAAAAGTCCGCCAGCCTGCGGAAGACGTGCGCCAGCTCCACGCCCGAGCTTTCGGTATCGAGCTGGTAGCGGAACTGATCGGCGGACAAGCCCCTCGCGCGACCTCGCTCCAAATCCCTCGCTTCCGTCTCCTGCAATCTCTTCCATTCCTTCGACGGCTCGAATTTGTCCGCTTTCCGCACGATTTGTTCGTATATCCGCTGTTTTTTCAACCACATATAATACTGGATCGGATTGGACAGCTGCCATGCTTGAGACAAATCTTTGATCGTGTACGCCGCGCGATACTGTTGAAGCGTTTGGATTTTGTCCGCCTCTTCCAACTTCTCGAGTTCGCTTAGAGGCATGATATCCGGTTTCAATGCCATGCACCGCCTTATCTTCGTCTTTTTTACTACTAACATAACCATAAAATGTTTATTATTCAAGTTCATTCCCGAATTTGCCATCCTTTATACCTTTTCTATTACCAGTTGCCGCGAAAAGGGATGAGGATTATAATATGTTCAGTTGTTTACTCCGGAGAGCACCTGCGCGAACGATAAAGTTATTTTTTTCACAATCGTTGCGCACGGCATTTTCCACCGTTATTATCTATCATCGCATATACGGGAGGCGGCATTCATGACGCTCGTTACGACGCACTCCGATCGTCAAATGGCGGAGATCGCCGATAAAGTCCGAAATGGCGAACGACTTAGCCTAGAGGACGGCATTTTCCTTTATCGCTCCGACGATTTGCTGACGATCGGGCAACTCGCCAACGAAGTTAATTTGAGAAAGAACGGCAAAAAGGTTTATTTCATCGAGAATATGAGCCTTTATTTCACGAACGTGTGCGAAGCGCATTGTGCTTTCTGCAATTTCCGCAAGGACGAGGGCCAAGAAGGCGCCTACACGTTGTCTCCGCGGGAAATGATCGATTACGTGGAGCAGCACATCCATCCGGGCGTGCGGGAGTTCCATATCGTCGGCGGCCATAATCCTAACGTGCCCTTCGACTATTACGTCGAGTCGATTCGCGCGTTGAAGACGAAATATCCGCAAGTAACGATGAAAGCCTACACCGCGGCGGAGATCGATTTCTTCTCCCGCATCTCGGGCCTCGGCTATAAAGAAGTGCTCGAGAAGCTGATCGAAGCCGGCCTCGAGACGTTGACGGGCGGCGGCGCGGAGATTTTGTCCGATCAATACCGCAAAAAAATGCGGGTGAACAAAGCGAACATCGAGCAATATTTGGACGTACACCGGACGGCTCATCAGCTCGGCTTGCGCACGCATACGACAATGCTGTACGGCTCGGTCGAATCGCTCGAGGAGCGCATCCAGCATATGCTGCACATCCGCGACCTGCAGGACGAGACGAACGGCTTCCAAGTGTTCATTCCGCTCTCCATGCAGCCGATCAGCCCGAAAGCGAGCATTCGTCGCCGCAATTCCGCGTTCGACGACTTGAAGGCAATCGCCATTAGCAGGCTGATGCTCGACAATATCCAGCACATTAAGGCATACTTCATCAACATCGGCACGCAATTGACGCAAGTCGCATTGACGATGGGAGCTTCCGACGCCCACGGCACGATCGTCCGCGAGAAAATCAGCCACGCGGCGGGCGCGTTGACGCCGGACGGCATTACGCGCGAAGATCTGGTCTGGTTGATCAAAGGCGCGGGACGCATTCCGGTCGAACGCGATACGTTCTACAACGAAGTCAAAATATACGAGTAACGCCGAGTTCCCGTCGGGTAGACGGGGACTCTTCTGTGTCATACTACAGCTACAAAACAATTTCAAATGGATGTTCGAACTACCACTAAAAGGAGCACATCAGATGAGCAAGGTTGTCGTACTGGGCGGAGGATACGGAGGAATGATGGTCGTTCAGGAGCTTATCGAACAGCTTCCGAGCGACGTCCAAATCTTTCTCGTCGACCGCATGCCTTTTCAAGGACTGAAAACGGAATACTACGCATTGGCGGCGGGGACGGCTTCCGATCTCCAGATCCGCGTTCAATTCCCTTCCCACCCGCAGCTTCGATTGGTTTACGGCGATATTACCGATATCGACCTGGACGACAAAACCGTCCACATTACCGGTAACGACCCGCTTCCTTACGATTCGCTCGTCATCGCGCTCGGTTGCACGGACAATTACCACGGCATCGACGGCGCGGCCCAGCATACGTGCAGCATTCAATCGTTGTCGGCTACGCGAAGGACCTTCCAGCAAATCAACGACATCCGCCCTTACGGCCAATTGACGATCGTCGGAGGCGGTCTGAGCGGCGTCGAAGTAGCGGCCGAGCTGCGGGAAGCCCGCGCCGACATCAACATTCGGATTCTCGACCGCGGCGGTAGCGTCATGTCCGCGTTCCCGGGCAAGCTGCAGCAATACGTCGCCTCCTGGTTCCGCGAGCACGACGTCGAGATGCGATCCCATGTCGGCGTCACTTGTTTCGAGCAAGGCGTTATATTTAACGGGGACGAACCGATCCTGACGGACGTCACTTTATGGACCGCGGGCATACAGCCCGTCGAACTCGTGCAGCGGATGGACCTTCCGAAGGATCCGCAAGGCCGGCTCATCGTCAACCCGTACAATGAGTTGCCGAACGCGCCGCAAGTCTACGTCATCGGCGACTGCTCGAGTCAGCCGTTTTCCCCGAGCGCGCAGCTCGCGGGCGCGCAAGGCAAGCAAGTGGCCGAAATCATTCGCGCCCGCTGGGAAGACAAAGAACCGAAGATCGGCTCCGTCAAGTTGAAGGGGATGTTCGGTTCCTTGGGCAAAAAAGCGGGATTCGGATTAATGGGTTCGACGCCTTTGCTTGGCCGAATTCCGCGGATGATCAAAAGCGGCGTTCTCTGGAAGAGCAAGCGCCACTTCGGTTAAAGGTCGTCCAGCAGCTTGTCGAGCGCTTCCCGGTCGGCTTGCTGCCGCTTGATTTCCTCCACGACGAGAACGGCCAAGCTTTCCGCCGTTTCGGCGACGACGCTTTCTCCGTTCACGAGGGCGTATGGCGACAGGAAACATTCTCCGCAGTTGCCGAGACAGCCGTATTCAATCACTTCGATGTCGAGTTCCGGCAACGATTCCAGCTTCTTCAGCTCGATATCGGTGCCGTGCTGCGCGTTGCTGACGCAGAACTCCACGATGTTCATGGGTTCCACCGTTCCTTTCCGATTCACGTAATGGGCGACGATTAGGGCGTTCGTTACCGGTTTGAAAACTTGACTTTTTGTACTATAATAGAAGGTGAAAGGAGTGGATGATCATGAGTACGAATGCTCCAAGCACGCAGTATGACGAAGTCATCGACGTTCTCGATAAATTGCGTCCGTTCTTGCAACGCGACGGCGGGGACGTTGAGCTGGTCGATATTGAAGACGGCATCGTCAAGCTTCGCCTGATGGGCGCATGCGGCAGCTGCCCGAGTTCCACCATCACGCTCAAAGCCGGCATCGAGCGCGCTTTGCTCGAAGAAGTGGAAGGCATCCAAGAAGTCGTTCAAGTGTTCTGATTTTCTTCTTACGGAGTCAAGCAAAAACGCCTTCGGCGTCCTCAGGTCGCTGAAGCAGCTTTGCGGAGGTATCGGATTGGATAAGCGATATGCGTTAGCTTATCCAATCCGATATCCCGATAGGTCCTGCCCGGAGGCAGGGCTTTTTGTCATTTTTTGAGATGGGTCCGGATCGGATCCAGTCCTCCGGATACGTCGATCGTGTTTCCCGTAATGAAGTCGGATTCGGACAAGCACAGGAACGCGATCATCCTCGCCACGTCTTCTCCCGTGCCCGGCCTTCCCCGCGGCGATTCGTCGTCGAGCACGCCGGCCACGTCCGCGATGCTCTTCTCCTTGTTCCCTCCGCGAATGTCCCCCGGACAGATCATGTTGACCGTGATGCCGTTGGCCGCTTCTTCGACGGCGAGCGTCTTCGTGAACGAGACGAGCCCGACCTTGGCCGCGGCGTACACCGCGCGATGAGGCCAAGACCGCGCTTCCGACGCGTGACCGAAGCCGAAGTGAATGATTCTGCCCCATTGCCGGCTTCGCATGCCCGGAAGCACGCGATGGTCCATCAGCATCGTGCCGACGAGATTGCCGTTCATCAAGTAATGGATTTCTTCCGTACGGTAATCCGCGAACAGTCGCCTTTCCCGGATGAACGGACCGGCGTTGTTCACGAGAATGTCGACGCCCCCCAGCAAGCTTTCCGTCGCGGATACGAGCCTCTCGGCGTCCTCTTCCTTGGCGACGTCCGCTTGTACGGCGCACGCGCGGCGGCCAAGCGCTTCGATGTCGGCGACGAGCCGCTCCGCTTCCTCGCGGCTCGACACGTAATTGATGGCGACGTCGCAGCCGGCGGCGGCTAGCTCCAGCGCCGTCCTTCTGCCCAATCCCTTGGCGCTACCCGTAATGAGCGCCGTCTTGCCCAACAGCTTCACGCGGCTTCCCCCGTCCCCGTTATGCTTTATTCGATATGGCCAGCCATCTGCAAGCGAACCGGAAGGAAGCATCCAGCGAGCCTTTCGCGAAGCTCCAGCTCCCGTCCAGATCGGCCAGGTTCGCTTGCAAATTTTCCAGCGTCCTCGTCGACTGAATCCCGGCCGCCCGTTGGCTCAGATCGTCCCTGAGCTCGGCGTTCATCTGGTGTACCTCGAGATTCCGCCTATCCCGCAGCCGCCTCATCTGATCTTGATGCCGTTCCTTCAGCTCCGTCAACCGGCCCGTCATTTCCGGATGCCAGCCGTTCTCGCGCAAGTGGCGAAGCACCGTATAGTAGGAAAAATGGGCTTTGATCTTCTCCGTCTGCAAGCCGAGCAACCGATTCAGCAGCGTCCCCAGCTTGTCGAGAAGAGCGAATACCCGAATGTAAGCGTTCTTGTCGTAGTAGACGTGGCGGTAATATAGAAGCCTTTCCTCCGCGTCCAACTCGTCCACGTGATCGGTGCGGACTTGCGCGGCGTACTTGCGCGCCGCGTAGATGCTCTGCTCCAGCTCGTCCATCGAGCGAAGCAATCCTTCCGCCCAGATCGCGAGCGTATGGTAAGCCTGGGCCTGTTGGGGTCTCTTCCCGGCGATCCCTCGGGCCAGCAGGACGAACCGTTCCATCGCTTGCACCGTCTCCAAGGACTCTCCCGTCCATTGTCTCGGCTCTTCGCCGAACAATTGCCTAAGCATGCCTGGCTTCCCTCCCCTGCGAACGATTTTCCTAGGCGGACGATCCCGTCCCGTTGGACTCATTTCTCCATTGTAACGCAACGGAGACGGCAAGCTCAACCGATGTTATCGGGTAAACCGCCGTCTCCGCTATTCATGTCTCCAGATGCGAGTCGTGATGTGGATCGTTTTTATCGGGAATATTGTTTCGTTCGAATGGCAAGCAACACGAGCATGCTGAACAATGCCGAGATGATGACCGTATGAATCAAGCCGGTGAAGACGTAGACGTCCTCGTTGCCGAGCGTCAGCGAGAGAAGACCTCCGCTCAGCACTTGCAAGCACACGAGCGCGAGCGCTTTGTTGCCGATCGAGGCGAGCTCCGTCGTCCGTCCCGCCGCGCGGCGGACGTACAGAACGAGAATCGCGATGAGCACGAGAAGCACCAACGCCGCCACTCGATGCGCGAAAGCGACCGCCGTCGAGCCGGACAGCTCCGGAATGACGGCGCCGTTGCAAAGCGGCCATCCGTCGCATGCGCCGCCGGAGCTCGTGTGGCGAATGTAAGCGCCGAGGTAGACGACGCCGTAGCAGTAGACGAGAACCGCGACGATGCTGCGGTACAACGCCTTCGGCACGGTAACGCCGGGAGCCTTATGAGCCGCGGAGGACGAAGCTTTCGCGTCGCCTTCCTGCGTCTGGCGTTTCGCCAGCTTGTAGAGTAACCACGTGCATGTAAAAGCGAACAAAGAAATGCCGAAGTGAAGCGCGAGCACGATGGACGATTGTTCCCAGACGACGGCCATCGCGCCGAGCGCGGCCTGCATGACGGTGAACAGCAGCGCGCCGCCCGCGTACAGCAGGTTTTCTTTATGTTTGGCCGGTTTCCAGAAGGTCGTCGCGAGGAACGTCGCGCCCACGAGCATGCCAACGAGCCCGCTAATGATTCGGTGACTGTACTCCACCATCGATTCTACCGTGTACGCGGGGACGAACTTGCCGTTGCAAAGAGGCCAGTCCGTTCCGCAGCCTCGACCGGAATCGGTATTCGTAACGAGGACGCCCGCGATCAGCACGAGGAACATCCCGATGCACGTTAACAGCGTCATAATTCGATATTTTCGTGAGGTCATGCCCATCCCCGATTTCTTGTGAAAGTAAGCGCAATCTGTCTTCACCCATTATACAGAACCCCGTCAGGCAAAGCCATGTTCAAAATGTGACCGTTTTTTGGGCCACGTAACGGCATAGTTGCCAAGAAGACGGTCAAAAAAGCAAAAAGGGAGTCACTGGCCGTGACTCCGAGAAGGAAATGACACCCCTGTTCATTCCGAGAAACTGCGTTACTAGAATGCAGATCGCGTCTATGAATGACAAATCCCCGCTCTGTTGGGCGGGGAACATTATTTACCGAGGTTTCGATCGATCCAGGAACGAATGATTCCCTTCAATTTGCTTATTCTCATGATCGCAACCGTAGCGCTTTGCTCGTCGATCGTTTCGTTTTTGTCAAAATAAACGACGCCGTGCCGCTCATCGAAACGGCTGATCTTTCGCATATTGACTAGGTTCGTGCGGTCCAGCCGGAAGAAATCCAGTCCTTCCGTCCATTTCTCGTACAGGTTAAGCGACGGAACAAGCGGATAAAACCTGCCCTTGTCGGTATAGAACACGACCGTTCCGTCCTCGGTCTGGATATAACGCACATCCTGCATATCCATCATGATGACTTCGCCCTCGTTGTTTCTATCCCTTGTGACAGGTTGAATCATACACTCCACTCCATCGATTGTTCCCTAGTGGGGAACGGCTGCCGAATCGCTCCGGCAGCCGTTTAGTGCTTACTTCTTTAGCAGTTCGGCCGGTACTTCGGGACGGTGACCCGCAAACAGACATGCCGTTGTGACAAAAACAACGGCGGTCAAACCCAGCCCGAGGGCTAACAAACGAGCCAGCTTTTTACTCATGACGATTCACCCCCTTAATCGAAATAAGTGTAAGCGAAGCAATAAAAAAGGCCGTTGCGATAATATGGGATTGCAGGATCAGATTGGAGGCAGCGAGCACAAAAGCCGAATACTTCATCCATCGCAGCATTGGTTTAGAAATGCGCGTATTTTTCTCGAGATCGGCCGGAGCATATATCCATATTAGAACCAAACTAAAGGCGGTGAACAAATTCGTCAGCGTCTGGGATTCCGGAATAAAGGGGACCAGAGTGATGGCTCCAGTGGAAATCGCAACACATAAAATCGGCGGGCTCAGGTGATGGCCTCCCGCCAAAAATCGTATCGCAACAATGGATGCCAGTGACAGACAGGTTTCTTGAAACTTTCCGTCAAATATACCAATCAGAAGAGTCAAAAGAATAATTAAGCCATTCGTCAAAATGCCGATTAACGCAAACTTCATTACTTCACGGCTTACGTCTTTTTGTTCGTTTTGACGATAGAGATAGCCGCTGACCCGTTCCGATATCGCCTCAATCATCGGCCATTTCCCTTCTATAAGCAAGATTCATAATAATAAGAATGGTTAATAAGCACAATGCTATAATAAGGCTCATTAGCATGCCGCCGCTTAAAAATAAGTTTGCAGCCCCAGTAATAAGAAGACTAGCCGCAATGGAGACGAGGAGTAACATCAGGTTCAAACTCGTTAGCTTTAGTTTTATCCGTGAACCTTCAGGGACAAATGAAAAACCGAGCCTTTTTTGATTTACCCACAAAGCAAGAATTAGGGTAATGGAGGCGCAACCGGTTTGCATCATTTTGACATGGATCAGCGGTGTGACTATTTCTTCTAAAGAAAACCATATCTGCAGAACAAGCATCAACGTTGCTTGAATGACAATGTAAACCAAATAACCGGTTACGGTCATAAGCAATGAATAGAAAGGATGCACACGAAAAAGGAGCCAGAAAAGAACGATAAACAATAGTAGCATGACCAATGACGTATAGCTATATAAATGAAACACCAATCGCATTAGATAGGAAGACTGCGCCATAATGGCGGAAGCTAGAATAGCATAAGACAAATGACTCCTGATCGGGAACCGAAACAAAGCCATGATCAACACATACACGGTAAACGCTTCGTATGTATTTACCGAAAAATCAAGCAAAAAATCGCCCATCCGACTCCCCCGATGCCAATCGGTTGTGTATTCGCTTTCATTTTAACTCTATCTTTTCAAAAATGAAAGATTTTTCATAAAATAACCCAAAATAAAGAAAAAAACGCCTCCATCCCGATTGTCCGGGACAGAGGCGCTCTCGCTATAAACCACCCGTCAAACCGACGAAGACACAGCGGCCGATACCGCGACGGCGCGGTCCAAGAACTGTTCGATCTCCTCGCGGGATTTGCGGAGCTTGCTGACGAACCGGACGACTTCCTTGCCGCCGCGGAACGCGATAAAACTCGGAATGCCGAGAATGTTCAGCTCGCTGCACAGATCCGGCAAGTCGTCACGATCGATCTCGGCCATCGCCAGACGATCCGAGTATGCCGATTCCACGTCGCCGATGAACGGTTCCATGAAGTGGCAGTCCGCGCACCAGGTCGTCTTGAAGACGGCGACCGTCAAGCGGTCTTGGCCCACGAACTCGCGGAATGAAGCTTCGTCTTGAATGCGTTGCATATCGTTACCCCTCCAGTTGCGCTCGTTTATTGCTATTATAGCTCTCTTCCTTGCTTATGCAAGCGCGCGTAGGCGCATATTAGGGGTATCCGCCCGGGAAGGAAGACGACGAATGACGATAAAGAAGGAACGCCTTCGTTCCCTGTCCCGACTCGTTCGGATGCCCGCTAATCTAGCCGCGGGGCTGATCGCCAAAGGCGGAGCCGTCCGCAGCTCGCTTCGCTTGACGCGAAAGGGAAGCGGACTCCCCTTCGGACGGCCTTTGCCGCCGTTCTACTCGGCTTCGCTCCGCGACGGGCTAGTTGCTTCTTCCGACGGGCCGCTTCCGCCGCTGCCCCCCGAAGATGCCGCTCTCGTCGACTTTATCCGTTCGGAAACCGAGAAGCGCAATCGCAATAACATTACCCGAACGGCGGCTTACTTGGACATCTACCTCGCCCGTCCCGAGCTTCATTGGGCGTTGCTCGCCCATCTCGTCTCTCGCAACGGCGGCTGGAGCATGACGGACCTGCAAGGCGAGTGGCTGCCGGAATTGTTGGACACCGGATACCGGGAAGCCGCTTTCGGGTTGCTTGAAGCTTGCAACTCGCTCATATTCGGCGACGCTTATCCGCAATTATTGTTGTACATCGAGTCGAGACGGATCGGACGCGACCTGACGCCGCTTCTTCCCCGGTTCGGCGCGAGCGCGTTCATGAAGCCGTTCTGGCGGCGATTCATCGAGGACGGAAATCCGTTGCCCCTCTCCGAAGCTTTGATCGTGAACGAGCAGCATTTCATTCAATCGCGCGTCGTCGAAGACGAGTTCTTCGCAGAGAATGTGCTGAACGCGCCTGCCTTCCGCTTGCAGCCGCTCCTGCAGACGAACCAAATCGTGCTCCCTTTGCTTCCGGAAACAAACGATAACCGAACGAGCCTAACAAACAAGCCTCTAACGCTCGTAGGGCGCGTACTGGAGAATTTCCCGGACTTGCGGGAGCGCATCGCTTTCGGACGGTGCCTGTACCGGATTCTGTTCGGGTATCCGGCCGTGTTGTCGCGAGCGCTCGCGTTCGCGACATCGACTCCCCATAGCGGTTCGAGAAGCGATTACTGGCCGCTCCGGTTCTCGCCGGCGCCGGCACCGGCGCCGGTCCCGGGAGCACCCGCGAACGAAAAAGCCGGCGTCCCTCCCGTCGCGACGGGTAAGGACGCCGGCGGATCGCCGAACGCCGGATGGCGCAGTCCCCGGCTAGGGGACGCTTGGGAGGATCGGCCGCCGCGACCCTCTCTCGGGGCCGACTGGTTCGTCGGTTTGGAGCAACTGAAGCATCTGCGGCCTTGCCGGATGCCGCGAATCATCGACATGACCCATGAGCATCTGCTCGGCCAGAACAAGTTTCAGACGGCCGTGCTTCTCGAGCGCAGCTTCATGAACGGCGCGAGCAAGCGGCGAACCGGCCGAGGATAGGAAGCGATCTCTTCCGCGCTGACGACGCGCAGGAGGACGAGAAGCGCGGGATACAGCACGATCAGGGCGCACCCCATGACCGCGCAAGAAAGGAAGAACGCGATCTTCTGCGGCATCCCGCCGCAAAGAGCGAGCACCGCCCATTCCAGGAACGCGAGCGCGCCCGCGACGATTCCGCTCGCCGCCAGGAACGGCAACCAGCGATTGCCGAGCAGCTTGAACTTGGATCTCTTTTTCAAACTCAGCAAGTTAAACGAGAGCGCCCAGACGAAACATAGCGTCGTCGCGGCGATAATGCCGTACACGCCGAACAACGGCGCGAACGCGAAGCTCAGGACGACTTTCAGCGCGACGCCGGTAATCGCGTGCATCGTCGCTTTCTTCGGTTCGCCGATGCCGAGCAGGATGGAATTGGTGACCATCATCCCGATCTGGAACAACGTGCCGAGCGTCAGCATGGCGACGATCGAGCTGCCGTTCGCCTTCTCGAATAACAGCCCGTTCACGCTATAAGCGCCGACGCCGAGCAAGAGCACGACGGGCATGCCGCTATACAGCGCGATCCGCACCGCGAGAGATGCTTGGCGGCCGACTTGAACGTCGTCTCCTACCGCGTGGGAAGACGAAATCAAAGGAATGATCGACTGGCTGAGCGCGACGGCGAGAATGATCGGAATGCCGGCGATCGATTGCGCGTTCATGCCGTACACGGCCGCCCAATGGTTGATTTTCTCGAGCTCGAAGTGGCCAACGGTCAGCGACTTGATCATCATATTGTCGAGCGTATACAGCAACTGCACCGTAATCGCCGTCATGACGATCGGTATCGACAGGCTGAACAGCTCCCGGTAGATCGCCTTCAGGCTGACCGTGCGGGATGGATCCCGTTTGCCTTGCGGCTCTGCCTTGTCGCTGGCCTTCAGCTTACGCGCGTAATAGAGCATGACGGCGAACGCGCCGATGCTTCCGAAGACGCTGCCCAGCGAGGCGCCGGACGCGATGCCTTGTTCGTCGGTCTTGTCCATCGAATAGAAGATCGAAGCGATTAATACGGCCGCCACGACCCGAAGGATTTGTTCCGCGATTTGCGAGATGCCGCCCGCGGTCATGAATTGACGCCCTTGGAAATAGCCCCTCATCATGGCGATCAGGGGGAACAGCAAGAGCGACGGCGCGATCGCCCGGATGGCGGACGCCGCGTCCGGCTCCTTCAGGATCGAGTCCGCGATGAACGGCGCGACGATCCATAGTCCGACCGTGATAACGACGCCCGCGACGGCTCCGAACAGCAGAGCCGCCCGGTACACTTGCTGCGCTTCCCCTATGCGTCCGACCGCGTAGCGGCCCGAGACCATCTTGCTGACGGCGCTCGGAATACCCGCGGTCGCGACGACGAGCAGGAGCAAATAAATCGCGTTCGCGTTGTTGTAATAAATATTGCCGAGATCGTCCATCAAATAATCGAGCGGCACCCGTTGGAAAATCCCCAGCGCGCGCGCGACGAGAGCGGCTGCGGCGAGAATGAGCGTGCTCTTCAGTAAAGTGTCTTTTTTCAAAGTAACTCTTTGACCTCTTCCGCTTCGCGAATGACAGCAATTTATTGAATGGGTTCTAACGGCTGATGATTCCCTCGAATCGGACGCGCGCTACCCGAAGGAGCCGCCCACTTCGCTCCGTTGGCGATGACCCTCCGAACGATCGGATGATAATACGTCGGGTACGTCTCGTGACCCGGACGGAAATAAAAGATTTTCCCTTGCCCCCTGCGGAACGTGCAACCGCTGCGGAACACTTCGCCGCCTTCGAACCAGCTGACGAAGACGAGCTCGTCCGGCGCCGGAATATCGAAGTGCTCGCCGTACATTTCTTCCGGCTTCAGCTCGAAATGCTCCGGAATGCCCGCGGCGATCGGATGGGAAGGATCCACCGTCCAGATGCGTTCCTTCTCGCTGGCTTCCCGCCATTTCAAGTCGCAGCCGGTGCCCATCAATTTTTTGAAAATTTTCGAAAAATGACCGGAGTGAAGAACGATGAGTCCCATTCCGTTCAGAACGCGGTCGTGTACCCGGTCCACGACGGCGTCGTCCACTTCACCGTGAGCCATGTGCCCCCACCAGACGAGAACGTCCGTGGCGTCCAACGCTTCTTGCGTCAAGCCGTGCTCCGGCTCGGTCAGCGTCGCGGTCCGAACGTCGAAATCCGCTCCATGCTCGCGAAGCCCTTCCGCGATCGCTTCGTGAATGCCCTTCGGATAGACGCTGCGAACCAAGTCGTGGATATGCTCGTGCCTATACTCGTTCCATACGGTTACGCGGATCATCGAAACCTATCTCCCCTGCGATTTAATAAGCGATCAGCCAGACGACGAAAAGGACGATCATTGACAGCTGGGCGACGATCTTCACTACGGTGCTCGCGAGCAAGCCGACCATCGACCCCCAACCGACAAGCAGCGACCTCTTCATGTCGGACCCGTGAATCAGCTCCCCGAGGATGGCGCCGGCCAACGGCCCGATGATGAGTCCGAATGCCGGAATGACGAACGGTCCAATTAGGATGCCAAGCATGCTTCCGATGACGGACGCGCGCGAGCCCCCGTATTTCTTGACGCCCCAGGCGTTGACGAGATAGTCGGCGCCGAACAGCGCGATGACGATCACCGTCTGAAGAAACCAAAACCAGAAACCGAACGGTTCAAAAGTGAAAAACCATCCGTAAACGAAAAACGCCGCGTATATCGCCAGCGCTCCGGGCAGAATCGGATAGATCGCCCCGGCCATGCCGACGGCGAATAACGCCGATATGATCGTCCAGCCCACAACGTCCACCGCGGATCACGTCCTCAGCACGTATTGTCGGATAGCTTCCGCGACGCCGTTCTCCGTGTTGCTGCCGGTGACGACGTTCGCCGCCAGCTTCACTTCTTCCTGCGCGTTGCCCATCGCCACGCCGAGACCCGACGCGCGGATGGCCGCGATATCGTTCAAGCTGTCGCCCATCGACGCGACCTCGCTCATCTCGTAGCCGAGCATGCTGCATACTTCCATAAGCGCCGTCGCTTTCGATACGCCCATCGGGTTGATCTCGATGTTATACGGCGACGAATTGCTGATCTCCAAGCCTTCGCCTTCGCCGATCTCCCGGAGAATTTCTTGCAGAACCGGTACGTCCTCGGTGTAATAACCGAACTTCAGCCAATCGAGGGAAGGCACGTCGTCCACCCATTGTTCCTTGTTGTGAATGCCTCCGGTCGAATACGCCCAATACCAGACGTCATGGCGAAGGGCGATCTCGCGCAGCTTCGCGACCTTCTCCCAGTCCAGCAGCGTGCGGCGATGGATCTCGTGCGGCTTCGTCCAGATTTCGCCGCCGTTGACCGTGATCATCGGCGTATTCAGGCCGAGCTGCTCCACGATCGGAAGCGCGCTCGGGAAGCCGCGGCCGGTCGACACGCATACGGTCACGCCCGCTTCGGCCGCTCTTCTTACCCATTCCAGATTCGTCTCGCTGATCTCGCTCCGATCGTTCAGCAGCGTCCCGTCCAGGTCCAGCGCCAACAATTTGTAATTCCCCATAACGTCTGCCATTCGTTTCCGTCCACTCCTCGTTGCCGCTACGGTTCGACATATCACCGTCAATTCTAACACATTTGGGCGACGGAATCGAAACGATCATGACGAAGGGGCGGCCGGGAAGCCGCCCCTTCGGTTATACGCAACCTAGAATAGCCGCGGCCGCCAGCAATACCGCGACCCAAAGCAATCGCCTCCAAGGAGGAGGCCATCTTCTCCCCATCGTTCGGCACCGCCTTTCGGTCTTTTGTTTTTAATTTATGCAAAAGAATTTGCCTTGTGCAACACGTGGACTTGCCGATATACGCGAACAAAATAAAGCCCGCCTTCCGCACGCACGCGCGTTCCGATGGCGGGCTTTCCCGGATTACTGCGCTTGATTGCCTTCGTTGCCGTTGGCGCCTTCCGCCGCGTTTCCTTGCGCCGGAACGTTCGACCCCGTATCGGCCGGAGCTTGAACCGGCTTGCGAGGCGTCCCGTACAAGCCGACTTCCGCGTCGTACGCGTCGAAGATTTTTCTTGCGATCGGCGCCGCCCCCCAGCCGCCGTATCCGCCGTCCGGCACGACGACGGCGATCGCGAGCTTCGGATTCTCGGCGGGCGCGTACGCGATGAATACCGCGTTCTCGACGCGCGGCCGTTTGCCGACGTCCTGCTGGGATGTCCCCGTCTTCCTCAAAAACGTGTAGTTCACGCCCTCGAAGCCACTCACTTTAACTTGCGCCATACCGGCTTCGACCGCTTTCCAGTACGATTCCGGAAAATCCACCGTGTTCAGCACCTCGGGCTGGAACGGCTGCGTGACGTTGCCGTCCACGTCGCGAATCTCTCCGACGAATTGCGGCTTCATTCGCTTGCCGTGACTCGCGAGCGTTGCCGCGTATTGCGCGAGCTGCAGCGTCGTATATTTCGCCTGCTGTCCCCAGGAAGCCCGAATGAGCGCCGATTGTATGCTCTCCGTCTTCGCGGATTTCGTATAGTCGATGACGCCCGCCGACTCGCCCGGCAACCCGCTGCCCGTTGTTACGCCAAGGCCGAACATTTTCATATAATTATCCCAAATTTCAATGCCTTCCTGGCCTTTGCTTTTCAATTGGTTGCCGACCATGGCGGACATGAACGCGTTGGAAGACTTGGCGATCGCCTCCGTCGCGTTAATGCGACCGTTTGCCTTGCCATTCGCGTTGCGGATTTTGACCTCGTGGCCTTTTCTCCCGAACTCGAAATATCCGATGTCGTTATAGGTCGTACTCGTCGTGAACAGCTTCTCGTTCAAGCCGACGAGAATCGAAAGCGGCTTCTGGGTCGACCCGAGGTATACGAGCGACGAAGGATGGTTATTTCGCTCTGAATCATTCGCGTATGGCGCTTGCGCTTCCCGGATCGTGCCGTTATTTTGGAAAAACTGGATCGCGTCGTAATCCTTCTTGCTGATGCCGCCTTGCCAGATGGCCGGATCGTAATCCGGCATGCTCGCCATAGCCACGACTTTCCCCGTCTCGACTTCCATCGCCACCGCGTATCCCGTCGTAGGCGCCGTATTCTCGTATTGCTTGCCGGTCGCGTGCTGGACGAAATCGATCTGATCGATGATCGCCTTCTGCGTGACGAGCTGGATGTTCTTGTTGATCGTCAAGTACAGATTCTCGCCTTTGATCGGCTTCGTCAGCTTCATCGGCCCGATGATCTCGCCCAAGCTGTTCACCGGGAATTCCTTGACGCCGTTGCGGCCCCTCAGTTCGTCCTGGTACATCAGTTCGAGGCCGTCCACGCCGACGTCCTCGGAATCCAAGTATCTCAGCGTGTCGTCCGTCAAGTCTTTATTGATCTCTTTGTATCGATTGATCGTGTCCTTGACCCCGCTCAGCCTCTTCATATAGCCGACGAGCTGCACGGCGACCTTGTCTTTGCTGTATTGCCGGATGCTCTCCTCCACGACGTCGATTCCTTTGAAATCCTCGCGATGCTCGGAGAAATACGCGATCTCCTTCTGCGTCAGGCCGGTCTTGATCCGGCGAGGCTGGAACGAATAGTGGACGGCGCCCTTCAAGTCCATGTCGTCGTAGACGTCCTGAACCGTCAACGGCTTGACGGAGTTCGTGCCGAGCATGTTGAACACGCCCACCAGCTTCCCCGCCAGCTCCATGCCCTCATCATCTTTCATCTTCATGTCGAGGGTATAGTACAACGATTGCGTCGATAACGAATAAGCGATGGCGACTTGCCCCGTTGAATCATAGATGTTGCCGCGGATCGGCGGCACCGGCACCGTCTTCGAGCCGATCTCGTGCTCCTTCGCCCGAAGGGACTCGCCTTCGACGAACTGCAAATAGGCGAGCCGGACGATCAACGTCGAGAAAACGAAAAACGTCAAAAAGAAAAAGACGTTCAGGCGAAAACTGAAATGCCTTCTGTTCCGGATTTCCCGCTTCTGGGCTTCTTCCGTCAACTTATTGCTCATGCGGTCAATCCTCCTTGCTTCAAATGCGTATCGGCGAAGCCCGGCGGATCGAACCAATCCCCCGCGTTCGCCCAAGTGCAATCGAGAGGCGCCCAGCGCCCCGCGATACGGATTTCGTTCCATGCGTGCGAACCGTAGCCGCCTCGGCCGTCGTAGCCGAGACCGGTAACGACCCTGACCTCGAGTCCCGCCGCGCGGGCCATCGCCGCGTAGAGCCGCGCGTAATCGATGCAGACGCCTTTGCGCGTTCGGAACGTCGCCTCCGGATCTTGCTCCCGCCATACTCCCTCTTCGACGTAAGCGCGAACTTTATCGTCGTCGTAGGCGATCCGGCTGCCGACCCATTCGTATAACGCCCTGGCCTTCGCTTCTTCCCCCGCGACGTCCTTGGTCACCTCGGCGGCGGCCAGCGCGACGTCCTCCGGCAAGTTCGCGTCGATGACGTCGTACCGCTTCTGCCACAGCTGGCCGAGCTCGCCGGACATTTCCTTCGCGAACACGGGAAGCCGCTCTTCCAGCAGCCCGCCCGTCGCAGGGCGAATGACTTGGGAAGCGACTTCCCTATATAGACCCGATTGCTGAATGTAATCGGACATCGGCGCATTCGGGAAAATCGCGCAGTAAGCGAACAGTACCGCCGTCAGCAGAAGCGCGCGTCCGGCGCCCAGGGCGGCGCCGATCAGTCCTCCCGCCGATTTGCCGGCTGCGCCGCCGGACGGCACGACCGCGAACGGCACCGATACGACCGACGCCAGCGCCTTCGTCGCGAACCCCGTCAACGTCCGAACGATCGAATGAACGATCAGGAATAGCGCGGCGAAGCGCAACAGGGGCAAGTCTCGCAAGCCCGCGAGCACCGTATAACCGAATTGCGACCATTTGGACGCCTCCGGTCCCGGATTGGCCAAGTCCCGTTCGACGAGCCATTGCTGCAGGTGCGGCGACGCTTTCGCGGCGGCGAACGCCGCGAGCGCGATCGCCGCGACCGAGACGACCGCGGAAATCAGAAAAAAGACGAGCTGCTTGACGGAGCCCGAGGCGCCGCGCCGAAAGCCTCTATACATGGAAAAGGCCACCATGGCGAGCAGCATCCAGGTGACGAGATTGCGATCGAACAGCTCTCCCATGCCGTCCACGGCTTACTTCGCCGCGGCCCGGGCTTGGATGACGTATTCCTTTACCGCGCCTTCCATTTTCCAAGTGCCGAGCGATTGTCCGTGGAATTTCACCGATACTTCGCCGGAATTCGGAACGCCCGTCAGCTCCAGGTTCGTCGACTTGATCGAATAAGAGCCGTCCGCGTTGTCGGCGTAAGTCGCCTCGGCCGCTTCGCCCGCCATCGCTTTAATCGCCTGGTCCTTGACCTCGGAAGTCACCTTGTCCCCGATTTTCGTAACTTCCTTCTGAATATCATCTATGGTGTAACCGCCGTAAGCGCCGATTCCGATGACGATGGCCGCCACGAGCATCCATTTCACTACCGTCTTCACCAGCTTCATGACGACGAAGATCGCCACGATGGCGACGGCGATAACGACCCAATGATCCTGCGCGAACTGTACCCACGCGTCCGTATCGTAATTCATGATTGCTCCTCCGCTTCCCTTGCGCTAATTGGCTCGCAATATTCCCATTATAGCGTATCGCGAGACGCATCGTAAACGACCGTCATAACCAAGCCTTCAGACACGTACAAGTAGGATAGGCCGTCGCGCGGACGAGTGTCCCGGCCTTGATAAGGAGGTTATAGACGATGAAAACCGCCATATGGCTCTATTTATTCCTGTTCGTCGCTTTTTTCGATTTGCACGCCCAATATCCGATGCTGACCCCGTTCGCCGTATCGCTAGGCGCGGCGCCTTCGTTTATCGGCCTCGTCATGGGCATCTATTCGCTCACGCATCTTCCCGGCAACCTGATCGCGGGAGTCGCCGTCGACCGGTTCGGGAGCCGGCTATTCATCTCCGCCAGCCTCGTCGGCGCGGGCATCCTGCTCATCTTCCAGTCCCGGGTCACCGATCCCTGGCAACTCCTGTACGTTCGGTCCATCAGCGGCTTCGTGCTCGCTTTCTTGTCGCCCGCCTGCATGTCGCTGCTCGCCAAGCTGGCCAAAGACCATATCCACCAAGGCAAGCTCATGGCCGGCAACGGACTCGTCCATACGATCGCTTCCGTCGTCTCTCCGGCCGCCGGCGCCTATCTCGCGGCGACGATCGGTTTCGGCCGATCGTTCGCGATGCTTGGCTGGGTGCTGCTTCTCACGGGCATATTCGCCCTCTGGTTCATTAAGGACATGCCCCCCGCCCTCGTCTCGCCGTCCGACGCCAAGCTTCCGAAAGGCGCGTCGCCGCAACTCTCGCCGAAAGGCACCGAATCCAAAGCGGAGCCCGTCGCGCCCGGCTTTCCTTGGACGGTGTTCTCGCTTCCGATCGGGCTCGCGTGCGCGCAAGGCATACTCGCATTCGAGCTTCCGCTTCGCGGCTCCGACGCCGCTACGATCATGAGCACCGGCATCCTGTTCTCCATCATCAGCCTCGGCGCGCTCGTTACGCTCGGCTTGCTGTTCCTAAACCGGTATTTGCCTTATAAGCGCACCGTGTTCGGCGTCCTGTTGCTTGCCGTATGCTATTACGGATTAGCTTCCGGTTGGCCGCTGCCCCTGTCGGCGCTTCTGTTCGCAATAGGCATGGCCAAAGGCGTCATCTTCCCGGCGATGACTTCGTTCTTGCTTCAGTTAAGCGGACCGACGAGATACGGCAGAACGTTCTCGCTGCTTTCGATTTCGTTGTCGATCGGATCTTTCCTCGGGCCGATCACCGCCGGCGCCGTCAGGGAGTACTTCTCGCCCTATTTCCTGAGCTTCCTCGCGCTCATGATCGCGCTCGCCCTCTTGTTCCCGCGCTCGACGTATAAGGAAAATTGGCACGCGAACGCCCGCTCCGAGTTACCTCCGGCCGCATAACGCCGCTTCCGCTCGAATCGCCGATTTACTGGGTATTCGCACACGTCGAATCGTCGCCGCCCGCATAAGATGCATCATCGCCCATGCCCGCCCGGTTTTGCAGCGGACGGGACAAATCAGAGGCGACCTAGGAGTGACCGAGATGTCCCAATTCGCCGGAGGACACGGAGGACACGGTGCCGCGACGACGACGATCGTCCTCGTCCTGTTTATACTGCTCGTCATCGTGCTGCGTGCCGGTTAAAGGCCGCCGGTTCCCCGATCCGGAACCCATCGCGTCATCGAAGGGCCGCACCTCGCGCCGGTCGCCGGATACCCGGCCCTTCGATCCGTTCGTCTTTCGCCCCGCGGACAAGCTCTCATCGGCGTAATCTCGCCCCTCTTCGTGGTACAATAGAACGACAACGTCCGCGCCCGCCGGCGCGCTTAACCGGGGAGGCATTCAAATGGCACCAGTGGATATCGCGATCATCGTCGAAGGCAAGAACGACAAAAGCCGGCTCGCCCGCGTCCTCTCCCCCGAAGTTCCCGTTCATTGCACCTTCGGGACGCTGAATACGGACAAAATCGAGACGCTGCGCAAGGCGATCGGCGATCGGCAAGTGTATTTGTTCACGGACCCGGATTCGTCCGGCCGACGCATTCGGGGCGTGCTTCGCGACGTCTTCCCCGACGCCGAGCACATTTACACCCGCAAAGGCTATAGCGGCGTCGAAGGGACGCCCGAGGAATACTTGATCCAGCAGCTCGAGAAAGCCGGTCTGGAGGACTATATCCTGTATCCCGAGCCGCTTCCCTCCCCGACGTGGGAGTCGTCACCCTGAACCATATACGATCGCGGGAGCCCGAAAGTTGTTTCTGGCATCGATCAAAAGAAAAAATAACGCAACGTCCGCCGAAGTCTCGCTTCGTTCGAACGTTGCGTTATTTTCGCGTTACAGCAAGCTCTTGATTTGCTTCGCCATTTCTTTCGGCGATTTATTCTCGTCACCGTTGTCGAAGTAATCGTTGGCCGAGATATAATCCCGAATATGGCCTTCCTTGTCGAGCAGCGCGATGAAGTTCATGTGGCCGAAGTTCCCGTCGGGGTCCTTGTTCACCAGAATATCGTATTTGTTCGTCGCCAGGTCGGCCGTCGCCTTCTCGTCGCCGCGAAGGAACTTCCAGCCCGTCGTGTCGGCGCCGAATTGATCGGCGTACTTCTTCAGGTTGTCCGTCGTGTCCTTCGTCGGGTCTATCGTCACGGACAGGAATTCGACTTCGCTGCCGAACACGCCGTCTTTCTTGAGTTCGTCCTGTACCTGCGACATGATCGCCGTCGTCGGCGGGCATACGTCCGGGCAAGTCGCGAAGAAGAAGTACAAGAGCCTGACTTTCCCGTTCGTATTGCTCAGCGTGACCGTGTTGCCGTCGGTATCGAGGTAGGAAAACTCCGCCCCCGGTTTATCGTAAGGCAAATCCGCCGATTCGGACTTGTTCTGCTGGGCGATGATGTAATAGCCCATGACGAGGCACAGCGCGAGAAGCACCATCGAGAAGCCGTAACGCTGAATCCAAGTTTTCCGCGCCCTGGCCGGCTCGACGGCCACCGTCTCAGCCGCGTCGTTCCGCGCCATCTCATCCCGTTCGTTACCGTTATTTTGACTCATCCGATTACACTCCGTTCGTATCCAATATCATCGCCAAGAACATGACCATCAGATAGTTGATCGAGATCATGAAATCGGCTTTCGCCCACCGTTCGTCGTCTTTCGCCTTCAGTCCCGTCACGGCGTGCGCGAACCATACGACCGCGATGCCGACGGACAGGATCAGGAAGTAAATGCCGACGTAATCATAGGTATACATCAAGACGGACGCCGGTATGAGCAGCAAAATATAAGGTAGCATTTGCCACTTCGTCCGAGTAACGCCCTTCACGACCGGCAATAGCGGGAAGCCCGCGGCCCGGTACTCTTCCTTGCGCCGAATGGCGAGCGACCAGAAATGCGCCGGTTGCCATAAGAATAGCAGCGCGAACAAGATCCACGCTCCCATGTCCACATCGTTCGACACCGCGCAATATCCGATAACGGGAGGCATCGCGCCGGAGATCCCGCCGATCGACGTGCTCCAGGTCGAGCTGCGCTTCAGCCACATCGTATAGATGACGACGTAGACGAACATGCCGAGCAGTCCCAGCCAACCCGACAACGGGTTCAACAGCAGGAACAATATGGCAAGTCCGGCAATGCCGAGCACGATTCCGTAACCGAGCACGAAGCCCGGGGTCATCCGGTTTTGCGGCAGCGCCCGGTCGCGGGTTCTGGCCATTTTCATATCCAACTCGCGGTCCAAATAATTATTGAAAACGCATGAGGAAGCCATCGTCAAAGCGGAACCGATCAGCATCCACAGCAGATCCCAGCTCGCGATCCGATCCCAATCCCATTTGGAAGCGACCCAATAGCCGCCGAAAGCCGCGATGAGGTTCAAGCGTATGATGCGAGGCTTCGTTAAAGCCACCAGATCTTTAAGCACGGGGTTCCTCCTTTAGTCTTGCAGGCAAAGCGAATATTTCCTGACGTTTGTTCAATGATACCCCAAATCTTCAAGCATTGACAACGTTCGCCCCGCCGTGTTCATCAAATCGCCACCTGCTGTGAACAAGGTGCGAACGGGCAATAGCCAGCAATTTCGCCCGTGCACCCAGTCACACATTCCGTACCGCCTAAATACACTGTATTGCGACAATCGCCTACAAACCGTCGTTCGGCGCGGACGATATTCACGGAAGGGTGGCACGACAATTGGCCGTTATCAAAACGAATAGCGAGGATGTCAAAACGTTGGCCCGTCTCATGCGAGCCGAAGCCGAAGGCGAAGGCGAACTCGGCATGCTCATGGTCGGGAACGTGGGCGTCAACCGCATCCGCGGCAACTGCATGGACTTCAAAAACATTCGATCGGTCTCGGACATGACGTTCCAATCTCCGGGAGGCTTCGAGGCGGTGCAGAAATCGTATTTCTACCAGAAAGCCCGCGACAAGGATATCCGCCTCGCCGAGCGCGCCATTAACGGAGAACGCCATTGGCCCGCTTCCAACGCCCTCTGGTACTTCCGTCCGACCGGCGCTTGCCCGGATACTTGGTGGAGCCAAGACCATACCGGCAGGTTCAAATTGCACTGTTTCTATTCCCCGACTCCCGAAAACTGTCCGACGGTTTATTAATTTAAGGAGGATTTTCACATGTACAACAAAATGCCTTGGCCGGCTTACCCGCAAAACCAAATGATGCCGATGCAGCAAAACGCGACCATGCCGATGCAAATGCCGATGCAAACGCCGGGAATGGTGCAAGGCGTCATGACGGCTCCCCCGCTAGTGACGAACGGCATGCCGATCACGCCGAACGGTACCATCGTCCCGCTTCCCCCGACCGAGGAATCTTACGTCGAGAATATCCTGCGGATGAATCTCGGCAAAGTCGCGACGCTGTACATGACGTACGAGAACAATTCCGAGTGGAACGCGAAAATTTTCAAAGGCGTGCTCGAGGCGGCCGGCCGCGACCATATCATCATCAGCGATCCGGTCACGGGCAAGCGTTACTTGCTGCTGACGCTTAACCTCGACTACATTACGTTCGACGAGCCGCTGAACTATACGCTTCCGTTCGGTACCGGGGGAATCGGCCGCTAAAGCGCCGCCGGGAGGAACAGCCAGATCCTCACGCCTTCCCGGCCGCCTTTCGCCCAGCTTTCCATCTCACGCCAAGAACGCCCTTCCCGGCGTTCTTTTTCCATGTCGGCCGCTTCCGCCTCGTCCTTGGGCCTTCTGATTTCCACGAAAACGCCGGGCTGACCGGCGTTTTCCAGCAACTCGACGCCTCTCCATTGCTCCGGCCCGGCTTTCGTCCAAGCGGCGAAAGCCGGGCGATTGGCCTCCGGTATGACGTATTCGCAAAATAACAACATGGCGCGACGCATCCTTTTCTTCATATTTAAACGCCAAGACGACCATACTGTAGCCAAGACCGAACTTCGGCGAAGGAGGCTGAACCCATTGGATACCGGCACGCACTTCGTGTTCGGCTTAGGACTCGGCGGTTTGGCCATGATCGACCCCGTCATCGCGGACCAGGCTTACGGCCCGGTCGCCGTGCTGATCGGGACGATCGCGGGCTCTAACGCGCCTGACTTGGACAGCTTGCTCCGATTCAAAAGCAATGCCGATTATATCAAAAACCATCGCGGCTTGTCCCATTCTTTTCCGGCCATCGTCGGATGGTCGGCCCTCATTACCGCGCTCGTGTCGCTGGCCTTCAGAAGCATCCCCTGGTGGCATATCGGCATGTGGGTGCTGCTCGCGGTCGTCGTCCACGTATTCATCGATTTGTTCAATTCGTACGGCACGCAAGCTTATAGGCCGGTCAGCAAACAATGGGTCGCATGGAATATTATCCACATTTTCGACCCTTTTATTTTCGCGGCCCATCTCGTCGCCATTCTGCTATGGATTTCCGGATTCGCGGCGCCCCAAGCAATATTCCCCGTGCTGTACGGTTTGCTCGTCTTGTACTACGGTTGGCGCACGCTCGTCCATCGCCGCCTGTCCGGCAGAATCCCGCGGATCGACCCGGAGAACAAGCCAGGCGATCGTTACACGCTTCTCCCGACGCTTTCCCACCACCGGTGGAACGTCGTCCGGACGTCGAAGGATTGCACGTTCGGCATCGGGGAATGGGACAAAGGACGACTCAATTGGATCGACGTGCTGAAATGCGACGAGCATCCGGCCATCGAAGCGTCGAAGCAACACGAAGACGTGAAGGCTTTCCTTAGCGTCACGCCATTCCCGTGCGGGCACGTCAAACCGCAAACGTGGGGCTACGAAGTTCGCTGGGTCGACGTCCGTTACCGCTATCGCAAGCAGTACCCGTTCGTCGCCGTCGTCCTCTTGGACCTGGACATGAAACCGTTGCAGTCTTACGTCGGCTGGCTGAGCGAAGACCGGCTGGAAAAGCGGCTGCGCATGAACACCTATTGAACGTTTATAGGAAGAAACAGCGGGGAGCCTCGAAAGGAGGCTCCTCGCTTGACGTAATCCTTGCGCGCGCGCACAATAAGAAAAGCCTCGGGACAAATGGAAAAGCCCGAGGCTAGCCTCGGGCTTTCGGTGCAGGACTCAGTCCTTAGCGGCCACCGGAAAGTTGTTGCTCGGCGATTTGGACGAGCTTCTTCGTGATATAGCCACCGAGAGAACCCGCATCCCGGGACGTTACGTTACCGTAATATCCGTCGGCTGGGATCTGAACACCTAAAGATTGAGCTGCTTCGACTTTCATGCTTTGCAATGCGGCTTTGGCTTGCGGTACAACGAGCGAATTGTTTGACGCCATGAGTAAATTCTCCCTTCGTCTAGATTATTGGTTTGCAAGCTTGCCAACTTAGTATGCTAGATACGAAAGAAAATATGCGAGGTGTAACCTTGAGTAAAATTTTGTCGCTTTTTTTCGCGATTTTATCGATCGCTTTCCTAACCGCGGCTTCGTTCTCGATCAGCCACAGCGGCTGGCTGACGCTGCTGTTCGCCCTGCTGTTCGTCGCCACGGCGGGCTTCGGCTTCGTCGTCAAAGCCCGCTTGCGGAGAAAAAACCAGCCGAACGCTTAACGGCTCCTTGGTAAGAAGCCCATCGCTTCCTTCACGTTGCGAAGCGTCTCCTCCGCCACGACGTTGGCGCGTTCGGCGCCGTCCTTCAGGATGCGATGAATTTCGCCGGACGCCCTGACGTCGGCGTAAGTGCGTTGGAGCGGTTCTAGGGCCTGGACGACGACTTCGGCCAAATCCTTCTTGAACGCGCCGTAGCCTTGACCGTCGTAAGCGGCTTGCACTTGCTCGACCGTCTGCCCCGAGCACTGCGCGTAGATCGTCATCAGGTTGCTGACTTCCGGCTTATTCTGAACGTCGAACTGGATTTCCCGTCCCAAGTCCGTCTTGGCGCGGGATATTTTTTTGCGAATGTCGTCCGGCGAGTCGAGGAGCGTAATGAAGCTGCCCCCGTTCGGACTGCTCTTGCTCATCTTCTTCGTGCCGTCGTCGAGAGCCATGATTCTCGCCCCGACTTTCGGAATGAACGGCTCGGGCACGACGAGAATATCGCCGTAACGATAGTTGAAGCGTCCCGCCAAATCCCGGGTAAGCTCCAAATGCTGTTTCTGGTCGTCGCCGACCGGCACGAGGTTCGCGTTGTACAGCAGGATGTCCGCCGCCATTAAGGAAGGATAGACGAACAAGCCCGCGCCTACCGCTTCCTTGCCCTCCGATTTGTCCTTGAACTGCGTCATCCGCTCCAATTCGCCCATGTACGTCATCGTCGTCAACAACCAGCCGAGCTCCGCGTGCGCGGGCACGTGAGACTGCATGAAAATCGACGCCTTAGCCGGGTCGAGGCCGGCGGCCACGAACAATGCGGCTACCGATTCGCTCTGCTCCCGGAGCGCGGCCGGTTCCTGGGGAACCGTGATCGCGTGCAGGTCGACGACCATGTAGAAGCACTCGTGCTCGTCCTGAAGGGCGACGAAATTTTTCATCGCGCCGATGTAATTGCCGAGGGTCAGCTTGCCGCTCGGTTGAATGCCGGATAATACGCGTTGTTGGGTCATGGAAATCGAGCTCCTTTGGGGTTTTTATCGAAAAGTACGCAAAAAAAGCCTCTCTCCGCAAGGGACGAGAAAGCCGTGGTGCCACCCTTATTCGCATCGCGATTGCTTACCGCAATTCCGGCCGCTTACGCCGCGACGCCTTAAGTTCCGTTAACGGGGAACGACCGGAGAGCATAGGGCGTGCCGGGCGAAAGAAATTCCGCGTCCGCCGCGCCGTTTCGCGCTCGGCTCCGAGATCCATTCGGCGAGGCGGGCGTACCGGCTTCCAGCAATCTCCGGCTCTCTGTAATCGCCCTATCCCGGCGTACTTGTTCTCTTCATCGCCGATCGGTTTGATCGAGTTGTTAATCATTATACGCCCCGAGTCCGTATTGTCAACCCGCTCTTTCGCGAAGCGGGAGGGCTTGTTCTGTTCCGCCCGCGGTCAAGCATACGATAAAGGGATCGGCGATCGTTCGCCGCGTCTATTCTTAGCGGCAAGGAAGTGGGCCCGTGACGTTCGACTCCGCCAGATTGGAAACGCTGAAAATCGTGTTTCTTAGCATCGTCCTCGAAGCGTTGCCGTTCCTGCTCGTCGGGGTACTCGTGTCCGCGCTTCTGCAGGCTTTCGTGTCGGACGACCTCATCCGCAGATGGACGCCGAAGCACCCCGTCACGGGCGTCCTGTTCGGCACGTTGCTCGGCTTCGTTCTTCCCTTGTGCGAATGCGGCATGATCCCGATCGTGCGCAGGCTCATCCGCAAAGGCTTGCCCGCCTATATCGGCATCGTCTACATCGTCGCCGGGCCGATTCTGAATCCGGTCGTCGTCGGGGCCACTTATGCCGCCTTCCGCGCGGACGAGTCCATCGCTTTCTCGAGATTCGCCCTCGCCTTCCTCGTATCCGTCTCTCTCGGCTTTATCCTGTACGCGCGGATGAACCGAAACCCTTTAAAACCGGAAGCGCACATTCATTCACCCGCGCATAGCCATACGCATGTTCATACGAATGTTCATACGCATGGTCACTCGCATCATCACGAGCATAGTCGCGAGCACGCCGGAAACAGAGGCGCTCTTCGGAAGCTCGCCGACGTGAACGCCCACGCGGCGGAGGAATGGTTCGACATGGGCAAGTACTTGATTCTCGGCTCCCTCGTCACCGCCGTTCTGCAGACGTTCGTCTCCCGCGCTTCTTTCGCCGCCGTCGCCGATCACGAGCTGCCGGCCCATCTGTTCATGATGGGCTTCGCCTACGCGTTGTCGCTCTGCTCCACGTCGGACGCGTTCGTCGCCGCCTCGTTCGGTAACCTTTTCCCGCCCGCCGCTTTGCTTTCCTTTCTCGTCTTCGGGCCCATGCTCGATTTCAAAAACACGCTAATGATGCTGGGCGCTTTCCGCGCACGGTTCGTGCTTCGCTTCTCCTTGCTCGTCTTCGCGCTCGTGCTGGCCGGTTCGCTCTTATTCGATCGATTGGGCATCGTCTAAACGGGAGGTCGTATTCTCATGGTCCACCGACACCGCGCGGTCGCCGCGCATTACGCGATCAGGGCCGCGCTGCTAGCCGGGCTCGCTTACTACATCGTCCTTCTCGTCCGGACGGGAAGCCTCGATCTCTACATCGCGGATCGTATGCAACCGTACGTAAAATTGTCCGCCCTCGGTCTGTACGTTATCGCCTCCCAGCAGCTCTATTCGGCCGTCCGCGCGCTGAACGACGCCGATGTTCATGCCTTCGATTGCGGATGCGATCACGAGCACGAGCTCCCCTCTTTCCGGGGACGCGGAATTCTGCTCTACGGCTGGTTTGCTCTGCCGCTTGCATTCGGTTTCTTCGTTCCCGATGGACAACTAGGCAGCGTTCTCGCATCCGCCAAAGGCATGCAATTCGCTCCGGGACAAATCGTCCAGGCGGACGACGCATACGCCGCATACGGGCGCCGATTGTTTCGGCAACCGGCCGTTCGGATAAGCGACGACGATTTCGTCCCGACGCTAACGACGCTCGACCTGTACCGCGGCTCCTTCGTCGGCAGGACGATATCCGTCAGCGGGTTCGTCTTCCGGGAAGACGGGATGGGACCGGATCGGTTCGGCGTAGGCCGGTTCGCCATCTCGTGCTGTTCGGCGGATGTTACCCCTTACGGCTTATTGGTCTCGTTCGAGCGCGCCTCCTCCTTCGACACGGACGAATGGGTAATCGCGACCGGCAAGCTCTCGCTCGCGCGATACCGGGGAACCGAGGTGCTGCAGCTCGAAGTCGAAAAGGCGATGTCGATACCGGCGCCCTTCGAGCCCTACGTCTCCGCGGACGCGGACGTCCTCGTCCGGTTGGAGTAATGCGCCAATCGCGACGGGGAATGGAATCGTTTCCGGAAAATGCATAGCCCTCCCAAATAAGTCCATACTACGTTCAAAGGAGGTGAGCGATAGTGGCATCGCGTTCACGCAGCAGCAATTCCCTCGTCGTTCCTCAAAGCGCCTATGCCTTGGAGCAACTGAAGTTCGAGGTCGCGCAGGAACTCGGCATTCAATTGCCCAAAGACGGCTACTACGGCAATTTGTTGACACGGGAAGCCGGTTCCATCGGAGGCCAGATCACCCGTCGGCTCGTTCAAATGGCAGAGCAGCAATTGGCCGGCGGAAAGACTTACCGTTAATCTCGCCCCGAATCGCGCAAAAAACGGCAAGCTCCGAGGAGCTTGCCGTTTTCGTTATGTACGATGACCGTTACTCGCTTGCCGCTTCCTTGCGATCCCTGTTCTTCGGAGCGAAACGAAACATCATGTTCGCCATATTGTAGTTCGATTCGAATTGGACGCTCAAAAAAACTTTCCCGTTCTTGAGCGCGAAATCGTAACTGATTTCCCCGTGCGTCCAAATTTTCTTGTGCTTCAGCGCTTCGACCGCCATCTTCCTAAGACTCAGTACGTGCGAAGGGGTCATGCAGGAATTCTCTTGTGCGGAAGCGCCGCAATCGACCGGTAGATGCCTGATGCCGAATTTCCCCACCATGTCCTCGCGAATTTGCAGTACAATTGTACCCGCCGTCATGCCTTGCAGCTCCGCACCCATTTTTTCCAGCGCAACATCCACTTGCCGAGCTAAAGAAATTTGAACAGATCCCATTATTCTCCTCCTTTTTACTCATGTCGCACTTTTTGCAACTTTTTTCCTGTGCGACTTCGGACTCAGTATAATGGAAAATATTTAATAATTCAATCATTTTGTCTATTTATGGGATATTCAGTTGATTTTTTGTGTTTTTGGACGGGAAAACGGCTCTAAAGTGTTATGAATTCAGGCGGAGGAAGCCAAAAAAGCCGCCCGCGGGTCCTGCCGCGGGACGGCTTCGATCGTGCTTCGATCGATCTTGCCTCAGGATTCGATTAATTGCGCGAAAGCTTCGACGTCCGCTACCGAGCGGGCGACGGCCTCCCGCCAGAAGGCGGGCTCGTCGAGCGCCGCGCCCAGGTGTTCCTTGGCCAGCTGCTCGACCGTCATCGTGCCGGTATCGCGAAGAAGGCTGTCGTAGCGTTCGCTGAACGACGGCCCTTCCCGCTCGGCGACTGCGACGAGGCCGGTGCTGAACAAGTACCCGAACGTATACGGGAAATTATAGAATGGCACGTCCGTCAAGTAGAAATGCAGCTTGGCCGCCCAGAAATGGGGATGCCAGCCTTCCAACGACTCGTCGTACGCTTCCTTCTGCGCGGCGACCATCAACTCGTTCAAGCCCTCCGCCTCCAGCATGCCGGACGCGCGCGCCGCGTAAAATCGCGTTTCGAACAAAAATCTCGCGCGTATGTTCATGCAGAACGCGACCGCCCGTTGCAGCCGGTCGTCGAGAAGCGCCAGCTTCTCTTCCTTGCTCTCCGCCCGGCGAAGCAAGGCGTCGCTGACGAGCGCCTCGGCGAACGTCGAAGCCGTCTCCGCGACGTTCATCGCATAGTCCTGCGCGAACGGCGGCATTTCTTTCACCATCGAGTCGTGATACGCGTGGCCGAGCTCGTGGGCAAGCGTCGAGACGTTGCCCGGAGTGCCCGAATAGGTCATGAAGATCCGGCTCATCATACTGAGCGGGAAGTGCGTGCAGAAGCCGCCGGGCCGCTTGCCCGCGCGATCCTCCGCCTCGATCCAGCTATCGGCGAAAGCCGTGCGGGCAAGCTCCGCCATGTTCGGCGAGAACTGGGAGAACGCGTCCGTGATCACTTCCGCCGCTTCCGCGTAAGGAATTTTCGCTTGGCTCGACGCGATCGGCGCTTCGATATCGTGCCAAGACAACTTTTCCTTGCCGAGCAGCCTGGCTTTCAGGCTCAAATATTTTTTCAACGGTTCGACGCCCGTCTCGACGACGGCATCCCACATGGCGTCCAGCGTCGCGCGGCTCATCCGGTTCATGCGCAGCGGTTCGCGAAGCGGCTCGTCCCAGCCCCGCATGCCGTACAGCTTCAACCGGAAGCCGGCCAACCTGTTCAACGCGTCGGAAGCCAGATCGGCCTGTCCCGCCCAAGCGGCCTCCCACTTGGCGGACATAGCGGATCTGACGTCCGGATTCGGATCGTCCAGCTTGTTGGACGCTTGGCTGACCGACAAATTTTTGCTTTCCCCGTCCTCTTCCCATGGAATCGAGATTCGGCCGACGACCGTATTGTAATGTTCTCCCCAGCCGTGATAACCGTCTACCGCCAGTTCGCTCGCGACCGCCTCGAGCGCGGGCGGAAGCTTATCCTTCGCGGACTCCCGCCGTTCGCCGAGCAAATACCGCAGATCCGCCAGCACTTCTTCGCGCGTCCATTGCTCCCACGCCTCGTCCGGCACCGCGCCGAGCTTGGCGTCGTACAGGTCGCCCGCTTGCTTCAGCTTGGCCGACAGCGTCTGGACGCGTTCCGACCACGCGACCGCTTTCTTGTCCGACATATCTTGGGAAGCGACGCAAGAAACGAAAGCATCCGCTTCCCTTAATCTGGCCAGCGAAGCTTGCAGCTTCCCGGTCCATTCCGACAGCTTGGACGCGTCCGGCGTACCGTCGCCCGATCCGCGCAGATCGCTTAGCAACGAAGCCGCCATCGCGTCCGTCTCGTCGACGAACGCCGAATATTCGGACGACGAAGAACCGCCCGGGAACAACGACTCGAGATTCCATTTCAACGAATACGTATCTTTCATTTCATTCCACTCCGTTCCGTTGCGCTAAAGTCGTGCCCTGATGTATGTTATGACTATGCGAAAGGGGACATGCCCATGTCTATGTTGCCACTCCGTAATTGCTTGCCCTACGACATCGTCATGAACGACGTCGTCGCGCAGGAATGTCCGTTCTGCCGAAGCGCCAACGTGCTTCTTCCGCTGAAGCCGGACGACGTTTCTAGTATGTACGGCGGCCGCCGCAAAATCATGCTCGTCTTCCCATGCTGTCACGGGAGCGTGCGGATGATCGACGCAGACGCCGATTACTTGCTTGCGAACCGCCCGATCAGGGGCAAATAAGTTTACGCCTCATGTTGCTGCATTTCTTCCGGCAATTCCATGCCTTGTCCGGTCATCTCTTCTCGGATGGCTTGCCACTGCTCCCTGGAAGCGCGAATCATGGCCGCATCGACGATTTTCTTGTCTTGAATGACCCGCCCGAACCATCTGACGGCCTCCTGGAACAAGCCGAGTCGCTTATGCAGTTCCCCGATCAAATACATGAGACGGGCGTTGCTGATCGAATCCCGCTCCGTCTCGTACACCCTCACGTAAGCATCCTTCGCGAATTCGATGAAACGGATTTCTTGCTCTTTCTTTCCTTCGTAACGGTACAACCACGCGATGTGATGCAGAAGCGCCGCTATCACGCGATCCTTCTCTCCGATCGCTTGCGCCGTCAGCAGCGCGAGCTTATAACATTCCATCGCCGTTTCGAGCGTCCGTTCTCCGCCGTAATCGCGGTATTTCCATTGTTGGCCGATCTTCTCGTAGTACGCCGTTTTCATTTTCTGATTCAGACGCTCCGTCGAATTCTCGGTCGAGGTGAAGCCGCATTGCGGACATACTCTCACGACATAATAATCCGGATTAACCGTCTTGAAGTAAGAACAAAAGTCGGTATCCGTTCGGACCGCTTTCTTCAGACTTGGCCTGACCCTGGAAGTTTGAAAGCTGCTTTCGCAACAAATGCAATCGATCTTGATCTGGAATAACGGCTCCACGACAAGGCCTCCTAATGACTGGAAGATTCGGACTCGGTGTTGACGAAATGATGCGCGGGGCCGGACAATCGCTCGAGCGCGAGCTTGCGGACAGGTTCGGGCGCATCCGTCTCCGAGAGCGCGAGCGCCATGCAATCCAGCCAGGCGTTCGCCCGCTCGGGCGTGATCTCGAACGGCAAATGGCGCGCCCGCATCATCGGATGACCGTACTCGTTGGAATAAAGCGGAGGCCCGCCCATGAACTGCGTCAGAAACAAATATTGTTTTTCCATGACGGGCGTAATATCTTCGGGAAATAACGGAGCAAGAAGCGGATGCCGCTGCACCTTCGGGTAAAATCTCTCGACCAGATCCCGAATGCCGTCGGCTCCGCCGAGAGCTTCGTATAGCGTATCGTAGTTGGGCACGGGAACCTCCTGGGAACAAGAAAGGGATAGGCAAATCGTCCTACAAGGCTCTAAAACGCGATAAAGGACTACGCCGATTATACCACACGAGGTCCCTAGAGCGCATAGGCCGGGGAATATGAATAAAGTCCCGTAAACACAAAAATCGCCCGCTAGGGCGATTAGGAGCGGCGTCTGGGCCGGATCGGAGATCTGGGATTATATTTCTTCTTCGGGCGCAGCCAGCGACTCGCGAATGACGTATACGAAAGCGCATACAATCAAACCTGCAACGATTCCCGCCATTTGTCATCACTCCAGCTTCTCATTTGGAATTCAGGCTTGGGCTGCTCGATATGCGGCTACGTTTATCTGGTTCCATTGTAGCACAAACCCGCGACCGCATCACTACAAATTTGTAAACGGTTGCAGGAAATCGATTCCTCGCGGGGGACGAAAGTTTGTCCCTTATCGCTCATATAGTGGGACATAAAGCATTCCATGCTGGGAGGAAAAACAGTTGGCGACTACGCGGCTTTCCCCGCGCTTCGGCCCCCGCCTCCGCCGCCGCCGTTCGTTAATGGCCGGCGCGGTCGCGATCGGCGGTTTCTCTTTATTCATCGGCGCGCTCGCGCTCGCGTTCCCTCAAACCGCGCTGGACGCTTCGCTGCGGGGCGTTGCCGTCTGGTGGGACGTGCTGTTCCCGGCGTTGTTCCCTTTCTTCGTGCTATCGGAGCTCATGCTCGGCTTCGGCATCGTCCATATGGCGGGCACGTTGCTCGATCCGCTCATGCGCCCGTTGTTTCGACTGCCCGGCGTAGGCGGTTTCATCGTTGCGATGGGCTTCGCCTCCGGTTACCCGGTCGGCGCCAAGCTGACGTCCAGGCTCATGGATCAAAAGCTCGTCACGCGGTTCGAAGGAGAACGGCTCGTCGCCATGACGACGACTTCCGACCCGATCTTCTTGATGGGCGCCGTGTGCATCGGCTTCTTCGGCTCGCTGGAACCCGCGCCCGCGATAGCCGCCGCCCATTACGGCGGCGCGTTGCTGCTCGGCGTCGCCGGGCGGTTCCTCCGCGCCAAGCCGTCCATCGCGCCGACGGACGAAACCGTATCGGAAGCGGAGCCCCTCGACGCCACCGAGCCGATCGCCGTAAAGGGCGGGCGCTTGCGCGCGGCCATAGCCGCCATGCATCGGGCCCGCCTGGCGGACGGACGGCCCTTCGGCATTCTGTTGCAGCAATCGCTACTCTCTTCGCTCGGGCTGATGATGATCGTCGGCGGACTGGTCGTCTTCTTCTCCGCCGTGCTCGACCTGCTCGTGAACAGCGGCTTCCTTCTGCTGTTTCGGGACGCGACGGGACAAATGCTGAAGCTGATCGGCTTGTATCCGAACCTCGCTCCCGCCTTCGTGAACGGACTATTCGAAGTGACTCTCGGCGCGAAGGCGGCGGCGTCCGACGCGGCCATTCCGCTCGTGCACCGCGCCGCCGTCGCCGCTTTCGTGCTGTCATGGGCGGGGTTGTCCGTTCATGCCCAAGTGGCGGGACTCATGAGCGGAACCGGCTGGCGATACGCCCCGTTCGCTCGCACGCGGCTCGTCCACGGTCTCCTTTCCATGCTGCTCGTGTACGCGGTATGGCCGATCTTTCCCGCGGGCTCCTCGTCGAACGCCGCCTCTTCCGTCATTGCCAACGTAGGTACCGTTTCCGTTCCGGGGACCGTAGTCGCCGTATGGCAATCTCCCTTGTCGTCTTTCGGTCTGATCGGCTTGACGTTCGCCGGCGTTCTGGCGATCGTCGTCGTCGCGGGAACCATCGCGTCGGTCTCAAGCTCGATCCGGCGGCGGCGCGGCGCGTAAAGAAGCGCCGGAGAATTGCGGAGACGAGGATTGAATTCGACACCGTTATTGTTTATGATCGTATCAACAAGGCTTGTCGGAAGGAGCTCCCGAAATTGAAATACGCATTGCTGGACCGGGGAGACAAGTTGTCCCGCGAATTGGCGGAGCAGTTCCGTTCCCTCGCGAACGCCAAGGGTTTAGAGATGGACGAAGCGTCGCCCGAGATCGTCGTTTCCATCGGCGGAGACGGCACGTTGCTTCAGGCGTTCCACCGGTTCAAGAGCCAACTGGATCGCGTTTCCTTCATCGGCGTGCATACCGGGCACCTCGGTTTTTACGCGGATTGGCAGAAAGGGGAAATTTCCCAGTTGGTCGATCTGATGGCGAACTCCGAGCCGCGCCTGATCCAATATCCGCTCTTGCATGTCGTCATTACGACGGCCGAAGGATCGACGGAGTACCTAGCGCTGAACGAATTTTCGCTCAAAAGCGTGGACGGCACGTTCGTCGCCGCGATCCAGATCAACGACGTCCCCTTCGAAACGTTCCGCGGAGACGGCATCGTCATATCGACGCCTTCGGGTAGCACCGGCTACAATAAGAGCCTCGGAGGCGCCGTCATCCACCCTTCGCTGGAAGCGTTGCAGCTCGCGGAGATGGCTTCGATCAACAACCGGGTATATCGTACGCTAGGCTCGCCCGTCATTCTTCCGAAGCATCATCACTGCGACATTCTCCCGGACGCGGAAGACGAGCTGGCGATCGGCATCGATCATCTCGTCATGCAGATGAGCGGAGTCACTTCGATTCTGTGCAAAGTGGCGGACAACAAAATCTCCTTTGCCAGACATCGCCCGTTCCCGTTCTGGAATCGCGTGCGGGAAGCGTTCATCGGCTCTCCGTAACGGAATCCGTTACGGAGAAAGGCCATCCCGGTCGTCCGGGATGGCCTTTCTCCGTCTATGCGTCTATTCGCCCTGCCTCGGGGCGCCGGTCTCGGGGCGAGGACCGGCGTCCGGCCTGGCGTTCGGTTTCGGTCCGAAGCTCTTGCGCCTGCGGTTTTTGCCTCCGTGCCAACGATTGTCGCCTCGCGAGCCTTCTTGGCGCTCTTGCTGAGGTTGCAGCGGTTGAACCGCTTGCGGCTGACCGCCTCCCCTGTTGTCCGGGGAACGGTTCGCTTGAGCCTCTCCTCCGCCCTGCTGGCGCGGATGCTTGTTAAGCTGCTGACGGTTCGCTCCTTGGGCTCCGCCTTGGCCGCCCGAGGATGGCCTGCGATCGCCTTTGGTGCCGGAAGGTCCATGCTGGGATCTGCCTTGCCTGCTATCCTGGCCTTGCTTATAGCCGCTGCTCCGGGATCCGGAATAACCGCCCGAATGCGACGAGTCCCGGTTGCCGTTAGCGCTTGCAAGCCTACGCTCGGCATCCGCGGCCGCGCGGGCGACGGCGGACACGGTAATGTTCGGCACGCGGACGGGACCGCCCGCGCGCTCTTTCAACGGCCAGCGCAGGATCGGTCCGTTCGGAACGGCGGCCGCGGCCGCCGTCTCCGCTACCTGCTCGCCCGTTTCATTGAGGGCGACGATCGCTTCAGGCGACTCCTCTTGGGAAATCTCGGCATCGGGAGGCAGAGCGTTGCTGTCCATCTTGTTCAATACGAAGTGCGCGCAACCGAAGTTGCAGTACTCGTTGATGTAATCGACGAAGCTGGAAATCGACGATTCCTTCGTCGCGCGAGGATGGCCGTCCCGGTAAAAACCTCTCAGGCGTAGCTGATTGTAGCCCCAGTCGCCGACGATAAAATCGAAACGCTCCAACACTTCGCTGTATCTCTCGCGAAACGCTTCCGGATTCCATCCGTTCTTATACTCGTGCGTGAGCGAGTACGCGTTGCCTCCCGCCATGAAAATCATGTTAGGCTCTCCTCCAGAAGGCCGTTATTCCGGGCCTCCGCCGATTTGACTTGTTCGTGCGCGTGATAGGAGCTGCGAACGAACGGCGCGGATTCCACGTGGGAGAAGCCGCGTTTCAACCCTTCTTCCTTCAGAGCCTTGAACTCGTCCGGATGCACGTACCGGACGACGTCGAGGTGGGAAGGCGACGGTTGCAAATATTGGCCGAGCGTCAAGATGTTGCAGTCGACCGCGCGGAGATCTTCCATCGCCTGCAAAATTTCTTCGTAGGTTTCGCCGAGTCCGAGCATGATGCTTGATTTCGTCGGAATGTTCGGTTTCATTTCCTTCGCCCGCCGGATCAGTTCGAGCGACCTGCGATATTTCGCTTTCGCCCGTACCCGGTTGGACAGCCGTTCCACCGTCTCGATGTTATGGTTCAGAATGTCCGGTTGGACGTCCATGACGATCTGAAGCGAGTCCTTGTCCCCCAGGAAATCAGGGATGAGCACTTCGACGCTGCAGAACGGCATCCGCTTGCGGATCGCTTTGACTGTCGCGGCGAAGATCGAAGCCCCGCCGTCCTTCAGATCGTCCCTCGCGACGGAGGTGACGACGCAATGCTTCAACCCCATCTGCTCGGCCGCTTCGGCTACCCTTTCCGGTTCCTGAAGGTCCAGCTCGGTCGGCAGGCCCGTCTTGACTGCGCAGAACCGGCAAGCCCGCGTACAAATATCTCCCAGAATCATGAACGTGGCGGTACGGTTGGCCCAGCATTCGTATATATTCGGACAGCGCGCTTCCTCGCATACGGTATGAAGCGTCTTGCTGCGCATCACTTGCTTGAGTTCTTGATAAGGCTCGCCCGTGGTCAGCTTGATCTTAAGCCACTCGGGCTTGCGAGGCTTGGCGCCTGTCGTCATCGGAAATCCCCTCTTTCTGTCCCCCTTATTATAGCATGATTCGGATAAAAACCAATGATCTGTAAACCATACTCCCATACACGTACAGGCCATGATATCCGATCCGATATTCAGAACTGAGGGGGAATCTTTTTGCGACTTTACTGGCGAAGATGGAACGCCGCGCCGATGCGCCCAACCCGTGCCGCGTCCGCGCTCGTCGCCGCGTTGCTGGCCGCTTGCGGATTCGGCGCCGCCGGCCCCGGCACGGCATCCGCCGCGTCCGTAGTATTGCCTCATGCAATCGCGGCGACCCGTTCCTCGGATGTACCGTCGGGCGCCGAGATCTACCAGAAAAGAAAACAGCTGTACGACGCGATCTCCGCGAAGACGGGACTCGACTGGCAGATGGTGGCGGCGATCGACCAATACGAGAGGACGATGTCCCGCGCTCATCCGAAATCGAGACCGAAAAAGGACGATGCCGTCGTCGGCGTCTACGTGTCGGAGTCCGACTGGAGCGGTAACCTGAATCCCGACCCCGACGATGACAACCCTTCCTCGATCCGTTTCTTCTACGGCATCGGACGCGACGGATCCGGCGACGGCCGCGCCGAACGGGAGCAAGACGAAGACGCGCTCTATTCCGTTGCCGTCCAAGCGCTGAAGCAAGGCATCTCGGACGACGACTTCAGCATCGGACTCTGGGAGTATTACCACAATACGAGGGCCGTCCAACGCATATTGCAATACGCCAAGATGTACCGGCATTTCGACCGATTGGACTTGAGGGGAAGCGCCTTCCCGTTGCCCGTAGGCCATTCGTATTCGTTCCGTAGCACGTGGGGGAACGGCAGAAGCTGGGGAGGCTATCGGATTCACGAAGGCACCGACATTTTCGCCGGCCACGGCGTCACCGTCCGCAGCACCTGCTACGGCGTCGTCGAGATCAAGGGTTGGAACGCATTCGGCGGCTGGCGGATCGGCATCCGCGATCTCAACAACCTGTATCATTATTACGCGCATCTGTCCGGCTACGAGAAAAGCCTGAAAGTCGGCGATATCGTCAAACCGGGGCAAACGATCGGCTGGGTCGGCAGTTCCGGTTACGGAAAGCCGGGAACGCAAGGGAAATTCCCGCCGCATTTGCACTACGGCGTATACAGGGACCGGGGCTTGGTGGAATGGGCGTTCGATCCATATCCGCTGCTTAAGCGCTGGGAACGCGACGAATTCAAGTCACTTCGTAACAGGAAATAACGAGAAAGACCGCGTTTATCCTCCGGATAAAAGGCGGTCTTTTTCGTTATTGGGCGTTTTCGCTTTTCGGAAGCGCCGACTGCAACGCCGGAGGGTTGCCCGGCAATGCGATCGGCGGCGCCTGGGCCGCGCCGTTGCCGACGGGATTGCCATTCCCGTCGTAGTAATAGGCAGGGACGTCTCCGACGACAAGCGCGAAAGAAAGCGGAATCGACGTTTCGATCGTTTGGGCGTCCTGATCGAACGGAATGACAACCGCGATCTCGGTCCGGATACGAACGTCGACTTCCACGAGAACCATGTTGATGCCCATCTCGCTCTGCTTCGTCTGCACGTCCGCCTTCACCACGCTCGCCGGGTGGAATTTCACGGATACCGACGGTCCGATCGACGAAATGAACGGGCTATTGAGCGCGTGTCCGATCGGAATTCGCTCCGGCACGTCTTCATAATGCTTCAGGACGCCGGATACCGTTTCGATCGCTTTCGCCGTAATTGCCATCTGTTCCTTATAGTCGATTTCGAACCCCGTGATTTTACCCGCTTCGTTCGTCTTCCAACGAATCATTTTATCCGAATCGGCCATCTTCGCGATATTGTCCGTCAGCGCCGCGTTGATCGCTTCCGTCGCCATTTGGTTGACGCGCACCTTCGCCAGGAACATCAGCGGCTTGCGCAGCTCCCTATCGAGGAACAGCAAGCTCTCCACGACGGCGAACGCGACGAGGAACGCAACGATCAGCCAGAAATGGCGTCGTTTCATCCTCTTGCGGGGAGGAGGCGAATTCCATTTCTTCGCAGGTGTGAACCCGGACCTAGTCGGCGGCGAGAACCATCTCCGCGTTCCCCATTTACGGGGCGCCGGCCGGTAAGGGGAGCCGTTGACGTTGAGTTTGATGCCGGATCCCCATTTGCGCGGTTGCATTTTCGGAAGCGAGCCTCCACCCAGCAGATCGAAAGGAAACTTTCTTCCCCATTTTCTGCGCAACGTATTCCCTCCCCGAGTCGGTTCGGCGGGTCGTCCCCGTCATGGTTCAAGCTTATGCGGCTCGCGCGCGAAAAAGAAGCCGGGCGAATGCCCGGCTTCATGTTGTCGAGAAACCCGCGAGCTCTTTTGTATCCGAAAAGCCTCGCTCCATCGGACATGTTACGCATTCCCTGGGATTCGCTGCCGCCCGTTGAAGCGTCTCCTCCCGACAACCTGCAAAAGTGCAGTTTGTTCGGGGTAATCTTGTCAAAACGACTCAACAACCTGCAAAAATACATTTTGTCGAGTCGAAATGGAGCGTTTCTCACGAAAAGTAGTAAACAACCTGCATATTTGCAGGTTGTCTACGAACATTTGAATAAACGAGCCAAACAACCTGCATATTTGCACGTTGATTGCCTGTTGGGGCGAAAACGGCTAAGCGTAAACGGCAGATCGGCAAAAATACGATTGAGTAACCGTGGATAAGGACTTTCTCGACAGCCTGAGAAACCGGGCGAATGCCCGGCTTCTTGCACGACAGGTGTTTATTGCTTGGATAACCGCTTGAGAAGCTCAGCTTTTTGCGCTTCGAACCCGGGTTTTCCCAGCAGCGCGAACATATTGATTTTGTACGCCTCGACGCCCGGTTGATCGAACGGGTTCACCCCGAGCAGCAAGCCGCTGATGCCGCATGCTTTCTCGAAGAAATACACCATTTCCCCGTACGTGTATTCGTTCAGCTCGTCCAATTCGACGATCAGATTCGGAACGCCTCCGTCCACGTGGGCGAGCCTCGTGCCTTCCGCGGCCTTCTTGTTGACCTCGTCCATCGTCATGCCCGCGATGAAGTTCAAGCCGTCCAGATTGCCCGAGTCTTCGAGAATCGTCCACTCGACCCGCGGCTTTTTCACCGCCAGCACCGTCTCGATCAGATCCCTCCGGCCTTCTTGGACGTATTGTCCCATCGAATGCAAATCGGTCGTAAAGTCGACGGATGCCGGATAGAGACCCTTCTGGTCTTTGCCTTCGCTTTCGCCGAACAGCTGCTTCCACCATTCGGATACGAAATGCAAGGCCGGTTCGTAATTGGCCAGCAGCTCGATCGTTTTGCCTTTGCGATAAAGAGCGTTGCGAACGACCGCGTATTGATAGCTCTCGTTGGAAGCCAGATCCGGATTGTCGTATTTCTTCGCGGCGGCGGCCGCGCCGGCCATCATCCGATCGATGTCGAGTCCGGCTACCGCGATGGGGAGAAGGCCGACCGCGGTCAGGACGGAGTAGCGTCCGCCTACGTCGTCGGGAATGACGAACGTTTCATAGCCTTCTTCGTCGGCCAGCTTTTTAAGCGCACCCTTGGCTTTGTCCGTCGTCGCGTAGATGCGTTTGCGCGCTTCTTCTTTCCCGTATTTCTTCTCCATGTAATCCCGAAGAACGCGGAACGCGATCGCGGGCTCCGTCGTCGTCCCCGACTTGGAGATGACGTTCAGGGAAATGTCCTTGCCTTCAAGAAGCTCCAACAAGTGGGAGATATACGTGGAGCTGATGTTCTGGCCGGCGAAATACACTTGCGTATTGCCGTTCATCTGGTTGTGGAACGTATGGGAGAGCGCTTCGATCGCGGATCTGGCTCCCAGATAAGAACCGCCGATGCCGATGACGACCAAAGCTTCGGAGTTGCCGCGGATCCGCCCTGCCGCTTCCTTGATCCGAGCGAATTCTTCCTTGTCATATTGGAAAGGCAATTCGACCCAGCCCAGATAGTCGTTGCCCGGACCTCTCTTCTCGTGAAGCATGCGGTGCGCCGCCTCCACGAAATCTTGCGCATAGTCGACCTCGTGCTGCTGCATGAACGACAGCGCGTTGGAATAATCGAATCTGATAGTCATGTTCTCTTTCTCTCCTCCGTATGGTTGTCTTCTTGGTTCTACTATAATCGGGTTAGCAACCATAGAGGTAATTGATAGATTTAACAGGAGATATAGACATGGTCTATATCTAAACTTGTGTAAAAAATGCTTCATCGATTCCAGAGTGAGAACTTTAGCCGGTTTGCAAACGGTGCCATTCCAAGATGTCCTTATCCTGCTATTTTATGCGCTTGCTCCGGACAACCGATCTGCCGATCCAGGACATCGGCCGACGCTGCGGCTTCGAGAGTTGCGTTCTCCCTGGATTCTGCCGCTCGCTGAACCGCCTCCTTCAGACAACCTGCTAAAATGCAGTTTGTTCGGGGCAATCTCGCCAAAACGACTCAACAACCTGCAAATATACAGTTTGTTGAGTCGAAATGGGCGTTTCTCGCGAAAAGCAGAAAACAACCTGCATATTTGCAGGTTGTCCACGATCGTTGAATAAACGAGCCAAACAACCTGCATATTTGCAGGTTGTTTGACTGTTAGGGCGAAACGGCTATGTATAAACGGCGGATCGGAAAAATGCGATTTCACTGCCTCTTGATAAGCTGGGCTGTAATACCAGGCTTTGGCTAACGGTATGCTAGCCAGAATCGTAATGATCCCGGCGACTTACCTATTTAATGCTCAGAATGCCTAAATCGTAGGTAAATAGATTCGATAGCCGGTCACGCCATCCGCTGCCGCTGCGCTTCGAACAACAGCACCGTCGCCGCCATCGCGACGTTCAGCGACTCCGCCCGGCCGGTCATCGGGATAATCACATTCGCATGCGCGAATGCGCTAACGGCTTCCGACATGCCCGCTCCTTCGTTGCCGAAGACGAGCCAGACGTTGCGGCGGAAGTCATAATCGTAACAGGACCGCGCGGCTTGCAGGCTCGTGCCGACGACCGAGGCGCCGCGGGCGGCCGCTTCCGGAAGCAGATCTTGCAAATCCGCCTCCAGCACAGGTACGTGAAACAACGCCCCCATCGTCGCGCGAATCGTTTTCGGGTTGTACAGGTCGACCGTGCCTTTGCCCAAGACGACGGCGGTCGCCCCGCTCGCGGCGGCGCTTCTGACGATCGTGCCGACGTTGCCCGGATCTTGCACGCCGTCGAGCGCGACGACAAGCCCGCGGTCTCCCGCGCCGAATAGCGCTTCGGCGCTTGGCGGGCGCTTCAGCGCCACGGCGAAGATCGGCTGCGGCGTGCCCGTCTCGCTGCATTTGGCGATGACTTCCGGCGACACCGGATACCACCTCGGACCTTCTCCGTTCCCCGACGTCTCGATGTACGTCCCGAACTTCTCCAACGCGTCCGAGCCTTCGTCGAACGCGACGGCTTCGAGCGGCCAACCGGCATCGAGCGCTTCCTTGACGAGATGAACGCCTTCGAGAAGGAACTTCCCTTCCCGTTCCCGATGCTTGCGCTCCAGCAGCTTCGCCCAAGCTTTCGCCTTCGGGTTCGCCGCCGATTCGATGTATCCTTCTAGTTTAAGGCTCCGCATGCGCTTGCTCCAGTTTCGTTAAGAGATCGTTCTTGCCGACGATGACGAGCACGTCGTCCTTCAGCAAAGGCTCGTCCGCGCGGGGCGTAATGTTCATTTCCCCGCCCCGCTTCACCGCGAGCACGTTGCAATTGAATTTCTGGCGAATGTCCAATTGCTTGAGGTTTTTTCCGTACATAACGCTCGGCAGCTTCATCTCGACGATGCTGTAATCGGCGGATAGCTCGATATGCTCGAGAATGTTAGGCGAGATCAGATGATGGGCGACGCGTAGTCCCATGTCTCGCTCCGGGAACACGACCTTGTCCGCCCCGATCTTCCCGAGCACCTTGCCGTGAAGCTCGTTCTGCGCTTTGACTATGATATACGGAACGCCGAGATCCTTCAGGATCAGCGTCGTCAATATGCTGGATTGGATATCCTGGCCGATGGCGACGACGACGACGTCGAAATTGCGAATACCGAGGGCGAGCATCGCCTCCTCGTCCGTCGAATCCGCCGTGACGGCGTGAGTGACGGCGTGGGCGACGTCTTGGACGCGCTGCGCGTTATCGTCGACGGCGAGCACCTCGTAACCAAGCTCGGCCAAATATTTCGCGACGCTCGATCCGAACCGTCCCAATCCGATGATCGCGAACTGTTTTCTCGCATGGCGGGCGAACGTTTTTTTGGACAACGAAATCGTTCCTCCTATCGTCTCCCTGAATGGAGCCTTACGGCATTCATTATAGCATAACGGCGGCCGGGCATAACCGCCACGGCGATCGGGCAATCTACACGGGAAATTCGTTATTCGACCAGAGGAGGTTGTCCCATGGAACTGACTTTACGGCAAGCGATCGTTCAGAACATTCGGGGCAAAGATGCCGGCGAGCTCGCCGCTATCGTCGACGATGCGATCGATGGCGAAGATATGGCGCTGCCCGGCCTCGGCGTCGTGTTCGAGATGATCTGGAAGGGCAGTACCGATGCGGCCCGCAGCAAAATGATGAGCGTGCTGCACAAGAAGCTGAATCCCGCCGTCCCCTCGAAAGCACCGAAAAAAACTTAGCCGAAATCCCGTGCCGAATAGACGACCGTCCCGTTCACGATCGCTTGGCGAACGAGCGGCACGTCGCGGACTTGGCCGACGACGATGACGTCCGCGCTTTTGCCCGGCTCCAGTGAGCCGATCCGGTTCGCCCGTCCGAGCGCCGTCGCGGGGTTCAACGTCGCCATGTTCACGGCCCTGGGCATCGCGATGCCTTCCCTCTCCAGCTTAAATACGGCATGAAGCAATGACGCGGGATGGTAGTCCGAGCACACGATGTGTCCGGCTCCGGCTCGGATCGCATCGATCGCGCTCAAGTTGCCGTCGTGCGAGCCGCCGCGCACGATGTTCGGAGCGCCGAGGCAGACGCCCATTCCTTTCGTTCTCGCGTATTCGGCCGTTTCGAGATTAAGAGGAAATTCCGTCACCGTCGCGAAGAAGCCGAGCGACCGGTTTACGGCCTCCGTGCTGTCGTCGTCGTGCGACGCGATAGCGATGCCGCGTCCCCTTGCCTCGGCCGCGAGCGCCTTCAGTTTGCTCCAATCGACTCGGGCGCGCCTCTCTTGCAGTTCCTCGACGATCACGCCGACCTCGTCCAAGCCGACGCCCTGATTTTTCATGACGTATTTCTCGAAAGCGCCAGGGCGGTGATATTGTCCTTGGCCCGGTGCATGGTCCATGAACGAGACGTAATCGAGCAACCCTTCTTCCATAAGCGCCCTAGCCAAGCCGAAACCGGTCAGATGCGAGACTTCGTAACGAAGATGCACGCCGTGCCGGATCATCGCCCGCTCCTTGCGCAGATCGGCAATCAAGCGGACGATCTCGGACACGAGGTGCTCGCCGCGCAAGCTGAGGCCGACCCCCAGCGACAGCGAATGGAGCATCGTCGTGATACCGTGTCCCGCGAGCTTGCGCTCGAAATTCAGGAACGCCATCTCCATCGGGAACAGCGTGTTCGGCCTGGGCTCTATTTCTTTCTCGATCGCGTCGCAATGAATGTCGACCAACCCCGGCAACACCCAAGCGCCTTCCGCTTCGATGACCCGTCCTCCGCTATCGCCCGGCTCGCCGACCGATACGATCGTACCGTCCTCGATCGCGACGTCTCCGCGGATGACCCGATCCGGCAGAACGACGCTTCCTCCCCTAATCGTCAATCTGCTTCCCATGAACGAACCGACTCCAGTCCTTCGCCACATTTCGCGACTTGTATTGATCTCCATTTTACATGATCGGACGTTCATCGCCAAACGCCTTCCCCTTGACGCCTAAGCGCCTGGCGCGGAAATCGGTCGTTCCCCTATCTTCTTCGGGAAGTCAGCTTCGCTTGCGCGAACAGCAGCAAATAATCGTAGCCTCCCGCCTTCGAGTCCGTGCCCGACATGTTGAAGCCGCCGAACGGATGGACGCCGACGAGAGCGCCCGTGCACTTGCGGTTCACGTATAGATTGCCGCAGAACATCTCTTCCAAAGCATACGCGATACGATCTTCGTCCTTCGAGAAAAAGGAGCCCGTCAGCCCGTACTCGGTATCGTTGAAAATCTCGATCGCTTCCTTGTAGTCTTTCGCTTTGGCGATCGCGAGCACCGGTCCGAAGATCTCCTCCTGCATGATGCGAGCTTGAGGAGCGACGTCCGCGAAAGCCGTCGGCTCGATATAGTAGCCGTTCCCTTCCGCCTTGCCGCCTCCCGCGATCAATCGTCCCTCGGCACGGCCGACGTCGATATAGTCGAGAATCTTATCGTATGCGCGGCGGTCCGCGACCGGCCCGATCTGCGCGTTCGTCTCGGGAAGGCCGATCGTCAGCTTCCCGATCGCCGCCGCGATCTTGCCGACGATCTCGTCGTATACTTGCTCGACGACGATCGCGCGGGAGCCCGCGGAGCACTTCTGGCCTTGAAAGCCGAACGCGCCAGCGACGATGGCGGAAGCCGCGGCGTCCAGATCGGCGGTTTCATCTACGACGACGCCGTCCTTGCCCCCCATCTCCGCGATGACCCGCTTGATCCAGCGTTGGTCTTCGGCCGTCTCCGCCGCCAGCTTGTTGATGCGCAAGCCGACCTCCTTGGAGCCGGTGAAGCTGACGAACCTCGTTCGCGGATGGGCGGTCAAATAATCGCCGATGTCCGCTCCGCTCCCCGGCAGGAAGTTCACGACGCCCGGAGGCAGGCCGACTTCCTCCAGCAACGAGTAAAATTCGTACGCGACGACGGGCGTCAGGGAAGAAGGCTTAAGCACGACCGTATTGCCGCAGACGATCGCCGCCGCGGTCATTCCCGCGCAGATCGCCAGCGGGAAATTCCACGGCGGGACGACGACGCCGACCCCGAGCGGCAAATATTCGATCCGGTTGTTCTCGCCCGGCGTTCTGACGAGCGGACGAAGGGCATTCGCCTCGGACAAGCGCAGCATCTCGCGCGCGTAGAAGCCAAGAAAATCGATCGCCTCCGCCGTGTCCGCGTCCGCCTCCGACCAATTTTTCCCTGCCTCGACGACCATAGCGGCGGAGAAAGCGTGCTTGCGGGAGCGCATGAGCGCGGCCGCCCGCAGCAGCAAGTCAGCGCGCTCTTCGACGCCGACCCGCTTCCAGCTTTCGAAAGCCTCGAGCGCCGCCGACATCGCCTCCTCCGCATGCTCCCGCGTCGCTTTGGCGACGTATCCGACAATCTCGTCCGTCTTGCCGGGATTGATCGATACGATCCTCTCCTCCGTCAACGTCCGGCGTCCGCCGATCGTGAGCGGAATATGCCGGCCGAGCTTGCTTTTGAATGCGGCGATCGCGCCCTCCATCGCCGCCTTGTTGCCCGGTAACGTGAAGTCGGTAAACGGTTCGTTCGCGAATGCGGGTAAATCGGCTGATCTTGATCTTGGATGTGCCATCTCTTTAATCGCCTCCGTTCAAGATGATCCGAATCCGTTCGAGCGCGAAATCGAGCTCGTCTTTCGTTGTCGTCAAAGGAGGAGCGACTCGGATCGTCGTTCCGTGCGTTTCCTTGCACAGCACGCCGAGCCGCTGAAGGCTTTCGCAATACGGCCTCGCTTGTTCCGTCAGTTCCAAGCCGACGAAGAGTCCCCGCCCCCGAATCTCTTTGATCCGGTCGTTCTTCAGCTTGCGGAGTTCCCCGGCGAAATACCGGCCCAGCTCCGCCGACCTCTCCACGAGACCTTCCTCGGCCAGAACGTTCATCGCTTCGATCGAGACGGCGCAGGCGAGCGGATTGCCGCCGAACGTCGAACCGTGAGAGCCCGGATCGAATACGCCGAGGACGCTCCGGTCGGCGGCGACGGCGGACACCGGCATAACGCCGCCTCCGAGCGCTTTGCCGAGAACATAGACGTCCGGCTCAACCAACTCCGCTTCGCAAGCGAACGTCACCCCCGTCCGGCCGAAGCCGGTTTGGATTTCGTCCGCGACGAACAGCACGTTGCGTTCCCGGCACAATGCCGACGCGGCGCGCAAGTATCCTTCCGGCGGCATCCGGATGCCCGCTTCCCCTTGGATCGGCTCTACGAGGAATGCCGCGGTCGCCGGCGTTATCGCATTCCTTAACGCGTCGATATCCCCGAAAGGCACGATTCGGAAGCCGGGCGTGAACGGTCCGAAATCCTTCTTGTACTCGTCCTCCGAAGAAAACGACGTGATCGTGACGGTGCGGCCGTGGAAATTGCCTTCGCAGACGATGATTTCCGCTTCGTCCGGCGGTACGTTTTTCGTCCGGTACGCCCATCTTCTTGCCGCCTTGATCGCCGTCTCGACCGCTTCCGCTCCGGTGTTCATCGGAACGATGCAATTTTTCCCCGTCAGCGCGGATAGCTTCTCGTACCACTCGGCCAACCTATCGTTGTGGAAAGCCCTGGAGGTCAGCGTCAATCGGTCCGCTTGCGCCTTCAGCGCCCCGATGATACGCGGATGCCGGTGCCCGAAGTTAAGCGCGGAGTAAGCGCTCAACATGTCGAGGTATCTCCGGTCCTCGGGATCTTCGACCCAACTGCCTTCCGCTTTGGCGACGACGATCGGAAGCGGTTTGTAATTGTTGGCCCCTAGCGCTTCCGTCCGCGCTATAATGCTTGCGGTTCCGCTGCCCGTACCGGGACCGTTCGTCGAATGGGACATTCGGGTTCGCCTCCTCCGGGTCTACAAGATCCTCTCGCCGAACAAGGAACCGACGAGGCCGACGGCGACCGATGCCGTCTTGTTGCCGACGTCGAGCATCGGGTTCACTTCGACGATTTCCGCCGAGACGAGGCAGCCGCGCTCGTGGATCGTTTCCATCGCGAAGTGGCTTTCCCGATAGGAGAGCCCGCCGGGAACCGGCGTCCCGACCCCGGGCGCTTCGCTCGGGTCCATCCCGTCCAGATCCAGGCTTAAGTGGACGCCGTCGGTTCCGTCCGTCACGATGCGCAGCGTCTCTTCCATAACTTGAAGCATGCCGAACCTGTCGATCTCATGCATCGTGAAGACGCGTATGCCTTGCGACTTCAAGAAATTCCGTTCGCCGGGATCGATCGAACGGGCCCCCAGAATGACGACGTTACGCGGATCGACGACGTTCTCTTCGCCTCCGACGGCGAGCAAGTTCGGATGCCCGTAGCCAAGGCATACCGCGAGCGGCATGCCGTGGATGTTACCGCTGCCGGTCGTCCGCTCCGTGTTGACGTCGCTGTGAGCGTCGAACCAGATGACGCCGAGCTTGCGAACGTGCTTCCGCACGCCTTTGATCGTCCCGATCGCGATGCTGTGGTCGCCCCCGATGACGAACGGGAATCTTCCTTCCTTTAGCGCGCCGTCGACTGCCCGGCATAATTCTCGGTTTACTTGAGCGACCTCGTGCAAGTACTTCAAGTTCGTTCCGGACGCGGCCGGCTCCTCCGCTTTCGGAACCGCGATATCTCCGGCGTCCCGCACGTCGAAGCCGAGCGCCTGCAGCCTCGCTTGCAACTGGGCGCCGCGCAAGGCGCTCGGCCCCATCTCGACGCCCCTTCTATCCGCACCGTAATGTAGAGGAACGCCGATCAACGTCAGCTTGTCGCCGTTCATCGAGAACCGCCTCCTTCCGTCTAACTCTTCCGCATCGACTTCAGCACGAACCAAACGTTGGCCGGCCTTTCCGCCAACCTGCGCATGAAGTAGCCGTACCAGTCGTCTCCGAACGGAACGTACACCCTGACCGTATAGCCGTCATCCGCCAGCCGACGTTGCAGCTCCGGGCGGATGCCGTATAGCATTTGAAATTCGAACGCCGTTTTCGGAATGCCGTTGCAGAGAGCGAACTCGATTGCTCTCGCGATAATCGCCTCGTCGTGGGTCGCGATCGCCGCGTAATGTCCGCGTTTCGCGTGGGCTTCGACCAGCCTGACGAAATTGCGATCGACGTCCGCCTTGTCCGGGTAGGCGACTTCCGGCGATTCTTTGTACGCCCCTTTCACGAAACGCAAATTCGGCGAATGGACGGACAATCGCTCGACGTCCGCTTCCGATTTGTACAAATAAGCTTGAATGACGGCGCCGACCGTTTCCCCGTAGATGGCGCGAAGCTCTTCGAACAGGCTGAGCGTCGCTTCGTTATGCGCATAACCTTCCATGTCGATCCTGACGAAGTTCCCGTATTCCCGGGCGCGATCCAGAATTCTCCCCAGATGGGTCCGGCAGAGCCCCCGATCGACGTCGAGGCCGATCTGCGTCAGCTTCAAGCTCAAATTCGAATCGACGCCGGCGGACCGTATGGCGTCCAGCGTACGGAAGCAGCATTCGGCCATCTCCGACGCCGTCTTCGCATCGGTCACCGACTCTCCCAGATGGTCGAGCGTCGCCTTGATGCCGAGAGCATTCAGCTCCCTGACGGCCTCGATGGCCGTCTCGACCGTCTCGCCGGCCACGAATCTCCGCGCGCCGAAGCGCAGTCCCCATATTCTCGCGGCATGGGTCGCCCATGCGCTTCTGGATAAAGCCAAAAAAACGTTCCGGGTAATCATGCGGCAGCGCTCCCTTGTCATCCGCATAGTCTTCGATCTTTTATTGTATGCCCGGAAAGCGGCTTAGGCGTCTCCTTTGTCGGGATCGCGCGTTCTTCGCGAAAACGCAAAAAACCGCATCCCGGGGATGCGGCTTGAAGGCATGTTTGCGGTTAAGGAGCGACTTCGAGGAATTGCAGGTCCGGCATGCGCTCCATCGCCGTTCTCATGGCGTATTCGTTCTCGAACAACGCGACGGGGATGTCGTTTTTATCTTTGACCAGCGTCGAGTTGATGCGGAACTTGGACGGATCGACCTTCCCGCCGACGATCCACCTCGCGAATTGGAACTGCGTGCGGAACAGCTGAATATCGACGCCGTACTCGTTCTTCATCCGGTATTCGAATACCTCGAATTGGAGCTGGCCGACGACGCCGAGGTACGTTTCCTCGAACGCGCCGATGGATTGAAACACTTGCACCATGCCCTCTTCCGTCAGCTGGTCCAAGCCTTTGAGATATTGCTTCTGCTTCAGCGCGTTCTTGATCGACACTTTGGAGAAAATTTCCGGCGAGAACGTCGGCAGTTCGTTGAACACGACTTCCTTGCCTTCGCTCAAGCTGTCCCCGATGCGGAAAATGCCCGGGTCGAACAAGCCGATAATGTCGCCCGGATACGCCGTCTCGACGATGTCCCGGTCTTGCGCGAGGAATTGCTGCGGCTGCGACAGCTTGATATCCTTCCCGGCGCGGACGTGCTTGACGCTCATGCCGCGTTGGAATTTACCCGAACAGATGCGCAGGAACGCGATCCGGTCGCGGTGGGCCGGGTTCATGTTCGCTTGGATTTTGAAAACATACCCGGTAAACTTCTCGTCGTTCGGATCTACCGTGCCGTCCGTCGTCTGGCGTTCGGTCGGCTTCGGCGCAAGCTCCAGGAAATTCTCGAGGAACGTCTGCACGCCGAAATTGTTGACCGCGCTGCCGAAGAATACCGGAGTCAGTTGGCCCGTGCGCACCTTCTCGTAGTCGAAGGCGTCGCCCGCGACGTCGAGCAGCTCGAGATCGTTCGCCAGTTGCTCCGCTAAATAATCGCCCGCCATCTCGCGGATGATCGGATCATGGTAGTCTTCCGTCTTGCGGACTTCGATCGTGCTGTGGTCTTTGCCTTGGAACAGCTCGACTTGGTTTTTCATCCGATCGAACACGCCGCACAGCTCGCGTCCCATGCCGATCGGCCAGTTCATCGGAACCGAGCGGATACCGAGCACGCGTTCGATTTCCTCGAGAAGCTCGAACGGATTCTGACCTTCGCGGTCCAGCTTGTTGATGAACGTGAAGATAGGGATGCCCCGCTTGCTGCATACTTGGAACAGCTTGATCGTCTGCGCCTCTACGCCTTTCGCGACGTCGATGAGCATGACCGCGCTATCCGCCGCCGTCAGCGTCCGGTACGTATCCTCGGAGAAGTCTTGGTGACCGGGCGTATCCAGAATGTTCACTTGCTTGCCTTCGTATTGGAACTGCATGACCGAGGAAGTTACGGAAATACCCCGTTGTTTCTCGATTTCCATCCAGTCGCTCGTCGCGTGCCGCGCCGCTTTGCGCGCCTTGACCGAGCCGGCGATGTGAATCGCGCCCCCGTACAGGAGCAGCTTCTCCGTTAGAGTCGTTTTCCCCGCATCGGGGTGGGAAATGATCGCGAACGTACGGCGCTTCTCGACCTCTTGCCGCAGTTCGTCTTTCGTTTTATCGCTCATCCGTGTTCGAAGTTCCCTTCACGTTAAAATGACAGCTTTCATTATAGCATACTTACGCCGAAATGCTTCGTTCACGCTTGACCGTCGCTACGTCTCAAGCATCTTCGTGGAAATAAAATAAAACCTGCCGGGTTCCGGCAGGCTAGATAACAATATTGTTCTAATATGTCGGATCTAAAACGACGGCCTATTCGCTTAATGGGACAACGTCGCGCCCTCTTCCGTCTCCCGCTTCTTCAACACCTCGTGCTTGAGGAACCAACAGATGATGAATGCGGCGATCACGAAGAAAATCGAGATGGAGAAGATGTGCTGGAACGCGTCCGCGAACGAAACCTGTATGCGATCGACCAGATCCGCCGCGAGCCCGCTCGGAATGCCGCCCGTCGCGATATTGTCGGCCGTTCCTTCGGGCAGCTTGTCGGCGATATCGGCGATTCCCCCGGTAATTTTCTGCGACAGCAGGCTCCCGAACACGCTCAGCCCGATCGTCGCGCCCAGCGCCTGGAACAATTGAACCATGCCGAGGGCGATGCCGCTGTTTTCTTTCTCGACCGACTCCTGCACGATCAAGTTGTCGCCTCCGAACAGTGCGCCGATGCCAAGACCGAGAATAAAGAAAGTGACGATAATGTAGAGAACCGTCGTTTCCACGCCGATCTGCGAAAGCAAGTAGAAACCGACGATCGGCAGCGCGAAGCAGACGATGAAGAGCGTCCGGTAAGGCAACCGGGTGATGAGGAATCCGTTCACGATGCTCGATGGAATCGCGCCCGCCATGAACGCCATCATCAAGTAACCGGATGCCGTCGGCGTAAGCCCCATGACGTTCTGCGCGAAGAACGGGAACGTCGCGATGCCGCCCATGATGCCGAGCATCAATATGAATACGATCATCGATAACACGACGACGTTCCGGTTTCGGAACAGATGAAGCGGAATGATCGGCTCCTTCGCCTTCGATTCGATGTAGACCAGAATCGCGAATAAGACGGCGGCGATCACCAGCAAGCCGATAATCAGCGGTGAAGACCAGCTATAACCCTGATTATCGATCAGCACGGGAGCCATCAAGAGCGATAACAAGCCGAGCACGAGCGTCGTCGCCCCCGCCCAGTCGATGGAACGTTTTTCTTCGCCTCTCTTTTCGCGCATGCCCTTGGAGATAACTGCGGCGGCGACGAGTCCGACCGGAATGTTGATGAGGAAAACCCAATGCCAATTCACGCTGCCGACGATTTGACCGCCGACCGTCGGTCCGAGCAACTGTGGAATAATCATGAGCGGACCGAACAGGCTTTGGATTTTGGCCCGTTGTTCTAGCGGATACGTATCCCCGATAATGACTAGCGCAAGGGGCATGAGTCCGCCCGCGCCGATGCCTTGAATGTCCCGGCCGATCAGCAGCCACGTCATCGACGGCGCCAAGCCGCAGACGATCGAGCCCGCGATGAACAAAGCTATGCAGCTTAAATACACTTTTTTACGGCCGTACAGATCCGCCAGCTTCCCCAAGATCGGCATGAACATCGTAATGGCCAGCATGTAGACGCCCGCGACCCAACCGTACAACGACAACCCGTGCAACTCGCGAATAATCGTCGGCATCGCCGTGGAGACGACCGTCTCGTCGAGCTCCGCGAAAATCAATCCGATCAACAAGCCCGTCAGCACGAGCGCCTTGTTGTTCGCTTTCTCTCCCGTCGCGCCTAACGAGGCGCTTTTCGTTACTCCCACTTTTACACCTTCCCGTCTTCATAGCCGCCTGCAAGCGGCGCTTCCGTTACGATACGACTCGAATATGAACTCAACGTGAACGCGAGCCGCATTCGACGCCCGTTAATGGCCGGAGGCGTATTCTTTGCTTTCCGCCGTCGGATCCAACTTCGTCCGCCCCATGAAGAACGCGGCGAAAAGCGCAAGTACGGCGGGAATAATCGCCCATGCGAACGTGTATACGATCGAAGAAGACAGCATCTTCGTGATCGGATCCAGTATTCCGGGCGGAATATGCTCGCGCAGCTCCGGCGCAAGCAGCGAATGCGGGTCTTTCATGTCGAAGCCTTCAGGCAATTGCGGCATTTGCGCTTCTCCGCCGTCACCCTTGGAGAAGAAGTCCGTCATTTTGTTCAGGAACACATGGCTTTGGATAATGCCGAACGTCGTAATGCCGATCGTCATGCCGAGCGACCGAATGAAGTTCAGCGTCGCGCTGGCCGTTCCGCGTTGACGGGCGTCGAGTCCGTGGATCGCCGCGTTGCTCAATACCGAGAACGAGGCGCCGATGCCGAGACCGATTAGAATCATGTACAGCGTCACGATCAATCGCGTGGAATCCGAATTCAGCGTCGCTACGAGCGCCGTGCCCAACACCAGAATCGCGAGCGTCGGAATCATGATATTGCGATACGGTAGCTTCGTCATCAGGAAACCGCCCATCGTCGCCGTGACGACGGAGCCGACCATCATCGGGAGCAGCACGAGTCCGGAATTCGTGGCGGACCCGCCGAGCACGCCTTGGATAAAGATCGGAATGTAGACTGAAGCGACGATGAAAGCCGCGCCGCTGAACAGGGAGACGATGATGCTCGTCGCGTATAATCTGTTCTTGAACAACCCGTACGAGATAATCGGCTCCGCGACTTTCGTCTCCGTGATGAGGAACGCGATCGCGAGCACGGCGAAGCCGGCGAACAATCCGATGATTTCCCCGGAGTCCCACGCGAATTTCTTGCCCCCGAGCTCGAGCGCGAACATGAGGCAGACGACGGCTCCGACGAGCGTGAACGCGCCGACCCAGTCGATCCGTTGCTTGGAGTGCTCGTGCGATTCTTGGTAGAAGAAAGCGATCATGACGAACGCCAGCACGCCGAGAGGCAAGTTAATGTAGAAAATCCACTCCCACGCGATATGGTCCGTAATATACGCGCCGAGCAGAGGTCCGAAGATGCTCGACAAGCCGAACACGGCGCCGAACAATCCGCCGAGCTTGCCGCGCTTCTCCAGCGGCACCGCGTCGAACATGATCGTGAAAGCGATCGGCACGAGGGCGCCGCCGCCGATGCCCTGAATCGCGCGGTAAAGCGCCAGCTCCGCGATCGAGTTCGCCGTACCGCACAACGCGGAGCCCGCCATGAACACCAGGATGCCGAAGACGAAAAACCTTTTGCGTCCGTACATATCCGACAGCTTGCCGAAGATCGGCATGCCCGCCATCTCGGCGACCATGTAGGCAGAGGTGACCCAGACGAACTGATCGAGTCCGCCTAATTCTCCAACGATGTTGCCCATCGCGGTGGCGACGATCGTATTGTCCATCGAAGCCATCAGAATGCCGAGAAGCAATCCGGCGATGACGATGCCAATATTACGATTGGCCGCTTGATTCATTTTGCGCACGTCCTATTCTTGTCGTTTGATTTTATCTTTTGAAGCTTTCCTTCACGACGGAGCTCTTATGAACCGTCAGCGAATCTTTGTATTCGACGAGACCGATCTCGCAGCCTGGACCGATCGTCACGCGTTGCCCCCGAACGACGGAAGCTTTCGTATGTTCGAGCTCGAGCGTATCGCCCTCGATCTGCTCCGCCTTCAGGCTTGCGTTGCCCGGGCGGAACATATTCACGAGCTTGGACGCGCCGCTGCGTTTGATTTTCACCGAAGCTCCCCCGACTTCCTTCGCGACGCAAGGCCCGAACAGCTTTACGTCCACTTTCTCCCCGCTGACGAGCCCGGCGACGGCAAAAGCTCCTTCAAGCTCGAGAACGCCCGCCTCGCAATCGCCTCCCGCTTGAATATTGCCCGTATACTTGATGTGCTCCGAGAGAATGCTTCCGCCGATCTTTAATTCGCCTCTCCCGCGAACCGTCGCCGCTACCAGTTTTCCGCCGATTTCGCACTCCCCGGTCGCTTTTAGTTCCTCCGCCTTCAAGGATCCTTTCACTTCCAACTCTCCGGTCACGCCCATCTTCAAGCAATCGACGTCTCCGTCCATGACGCTTTCCCCGACAAGCCTGACATTGCGGAACATTCCGCCGGCGGACGTCGTTTCCCCGACCATTTTCAAATCCCGTCTCGTTTGCTCACTCACCCGTCTTCGCCTCCTTGCCGATTTTCGCGTCCGGATGTTTCTGCAGCTCGGTCCGATACTCGACCAATCCGATGCGGCAGCCTTTGCCGATAAACACCCGATTGCCTCTGACGACGTCCGCTTCCGTATTCTCAAGATGAATATTGTCGCCCTCGATCGATTTGGCCTGAAGCTCGGGAATGAATTTCGGAATCGCCCAAGTCCATAGCTTGCTCCACGCGCTCCGATGGATTTTGCGAACGGTAATCGATTCCACTCCGATGTCCGTCGCCTTGCCTTTGCCTTGAAGCAGGACGTTCATCTGACCCGCGTTCACGAAGCCTTTAAGATCGAACGCCCCCGTCGCTTCGAGCGATTCGAATTCGCATTCTCCCGCGACGTTTAGCACGCCGTTGATTACGAATTGCTCTGCCCGGATCGAACCTTTCACCGTCAAGTAGCCGTCGATGGCCGACTTCTTCGCGATCACGTCGCCGTCGATTCGCCCCATCCCGTCGAAATCCAGGTCGTCCGTTCTTATACTCCCGCGAATCTTCGTCATGCCGTTCGCGTTAATCGATTCCGCGCTGATGTCTCCCTCTACGGTGCCGACGCCGTCGATCTTCACCGATCCGTAGTCGCCGCCGCCCGCCGAGCTTACGCCGTTAATGACGAGATTCGGCTTCATGCCTTTCATGGTTGACGTCTCCATGCTCCGTTCTCCCCTTTACGCTAATTTTACTTTTAACTGCTCGACGCACTCCGCCATCGATATGCGGGCGATCAACTTGACTCCGGCCTCGAAGTAAAGCTCGGACGGCGCCGACGCGAGCGCGAACGACGATACGCCCATTTTGCGTATGAAGATCAGATCGCACGGTTTACCTTCGAATTTCGGAAAATGTTCCTTGAGCATATGCAGCAACCGTTCGCCTTCTTCCATGCTCATCTCGCCCGCCTGCAACAGCTTGTCGGCAACGAACAAGATCAGCAGCTTTTCGAACGAATACACGACCGTATCCGCATCCTCGGCCGCGAATTTCTCGATGACGATCCTCGAAACAATGTTACGTTTCACGAAGTCCGATTTGCGGAGCTCGTATTGCGGCAGCGCCGGCGAAAGTTGATCCGCGAGCTCATCGAGCGATAAGTCGTCCTTACTGTTCATGATTTTATCGATGCGCGACAGGATCAAGTCCCGCGGAAAAAACGTCTCCTGGCCCGTGAAAGTCGACTTCCGGATAAACCATTCCTCGGGAATGAGCTGTTTTCTTTTCCATCGGTACAATTGACCGTACGAAATGCCCTTCTCATCCAACAATTCCTTCTTGGAAATTAAATTCGGCTCCATGACATCCCTCCGAATGTTAATGTAACATAACACTGTTACGTTGTAAAGGTGGCTCCTGTTGCGAATTTTTATGGGACCTCTTCCCTCAGCGCCCGTTCGTGCCCGCGCAAATAGGTTTCACCTGACTACAGGTGCTTCGGCGGTCAGGCCCCTATCCACATACGAAAAAACCTCCTGGATCATCACCATCCAGGAGGTTTACGTGCTATGGTCTTCAAGTTTGTCTAACTTAGTCCATCAAGAAAGCGCGAGCGGGAGCCGCGTCGATGCCGGTCAGCTTCAACGGCGCGATAACGAGCGTATAGTTGCCCGCTTTCACGTCTCTGAGACGTACGCCTTCGACGATGATGACGTCGGCGCGCATGAGCGTCCGGTGCGTCGGATATTCCGCTTGGGCGCGCTCGATGCCGAGCGCGTCGGTCGCGATCAGGCCGACGCCGATATCGGCCAAATACTTCGCCCCGTCTTCGCGCAGGAACGGAAACTCCATCAGGAAGTCCTCGCTCAACGAGCTGGCCGTCTTGAACAGCAAGCGCTCGCCCGGCTGAATCGCGAAAGGAACGAGATCTTCCTTCGTGATGCTGCCGACCACGTGCGTCAGATCGAGCACTCGAGCCGGTCCAACCAAGCGTTCCAGCCCGATCGTCTCGATCGTCTCGCCGCCCGGAAGCATGTGAAGCGGAGCGTCCACGTGCGTACCCGTGTGCGTGTTAATCGTTAGCAAGCTTTCGTGCGGCTTGCCTTCGTCGTGGTTTTGGACGTTCGATATTTTCGGTTTCTTGGCCTCGTAACTTTTCCACACTTGCATCGATTCTTCGATCGTCATCGAGATATCGTAAATGTTAGGCATGTTTTAAATGCCCTCCTCGCGTTTTATTTAGATGCGGTTACCCATACGACGTTGTCTTCCTCTTGGCCGTTCACCGGCCACCAGAAGTAGCCCTCGCGATCCAGCAGAGCATCCGACTTCTCCGGTCCCCACGAACCGGCGGGATAGAACTGCAACCCTTCCGGATCTTGTCTCCAAGCCGCCGCGATCGGATCGATCAGCTTCCAGGCGACCGCCAGTTCGTCCCAACGCGTGAAATACGTGTGGTCGCCGCGCGCCGCGTCGAAAATCAATCTTTCGTAGGCTTCCGGCGTATTCAAGCCGACTTGGCAGCTTTGGCAGAATTCCATCGATACCGGCTGAACGGTCATGTCGTTGCCCGGTTTCTTCGCGTTGAACTTAATATAGATGCCTTCCATCGGGTTCACGCGGATGACGAGCAGGTTCGGTTGAAGATCTTGCTTCCTCGCGAACAGCACGTTGTTCGGCACGTTCTTGAATTCGATGACGATTTCCGTCGACTTCACCGGGAGTCTCTTGCCCGTGCGAACGTAGAACGGTACGCCCGCCCAACGGAAGTTGTCGACGAACAATCGGGCGGCGAAGAACGTCTCCGTTCCGGAAGCCGGATCGACGGAATCTTCTTGACGGTAGCCCTTCAGCTCTTTCCCCTTCGAAACGCCTTCCGAATACTGGCCCCTGACGATGTTCTCGGAAATCGTCTCGGCGGTCTCCATCACGCGAACGGAGCGAAGCACCTTGACCTTCTCGTCGCGGATGTCTTCCGGGTCGAGACGGCTCGGCGGCTCCATCGCGATCATCGTGAGCATCTGCAGCATATGGTTCTGCACCATGTCGCGCAACGCGCCCGACTTGTTATAGTAAGCGCCGCGCTCTTCGACCCCGACCGTCTCGGCCAACGTGATCTGTACGTTCGCGATATGGTTGTTGTTCCAGAGCGGCTCGAAGAACGCGTTCGACAAACGGATCACTTCGATATTCTGAACCATTTCCTTGCCCAGGTAATGATCGATGCGGAACACTTCGTCTTCGCGGAAAACATGCCGGATTTCTTCGTTCAGGCGCTCCGCGGACGGATAGTCGTAGCCGAACGGCTTCTCGATGACGAGACGGTGCCAGCCGGCGCTCTCCAGCATGCCGCCTTCACGCAAGTTACGCGAGACGCTGCCGAACAACTCGGGAGCGAGCGCCAAGTAGAACAGTCGGTTGCCCGGAATGTCGTATGCCGCCTCCAACTGCTCCGTGTGGGACTTCAATTGCTTGAAAGCCTCGACGTTGCCGGTGTCCAGCGATTGGTATGTAAAGTGCTCGACGAAGGCGTTCCAGCCTTCCGACTCTTTGGGCTTGTAACGGCAAAACTCTTCGATGGAGGCCTTGACGTCGTCGCGGAATTGCTCGTTCGTGCGCGGCCGGCGCGCGAGCCCGACGATCGCGAAACGTTCTCCGAGCTTGCCTTCGCGATATAAGCTGTACAATGCGGGGAAAAGCTTCCGGCGCGCCAGGTCGCCCGTAGCTCCGAAAATAAAGTAAACCGCTTCATGAGCGGAGACCGCTTCGTGTTTATTGTCCGTCATGTTCCTCTTCTTTCTTGTATACGAAGTTGGAAGTTCCGAATGCTGTAAATTGTCAATTCTCATGAATTGTAGTGTAGCATAATTACCAAGTCAACGCCATGTTTTCACCCCCTCCGATGCTTCCTTGGGCGGATGTCCGTACGCGATTTAACCCGACTTGAATAAAATGTACGCGAACCCATAGGCAAGGAGGAAAAACGATGGAGTCCATGCGCGACATCAACGAAAAAACGCTGCTGCCGTTGTTCGGCCGTCCGGTATGCGTCGTTCTCGAAGACGATACGCGCCATACCGGCATTCTGACGTCGTGCGGGCCGTCTTCTCTCGAGCTCAACGGCGAAAGAAGCTCGCGTCCGACCGTCCGGTCGCGGAAGTCGAAGATCAAGGCCCTAGAAATACCGGAGCCACATGAAGAAATACCCCAGTCGCATTCGTACTGGGGGTCGATGAGCCTTGGCCCGGCACTGCCGATCGGCACCGAGAAAACGGTGATCCCTCTCGCTCCGGTTAGAACGGTTATTCCGTTGTAACGCCGCCGCCGGCCATCTACGCGCGCCGCTACGATCGGCCCTTATTCCGCCAATCCGTTGCGGTGCGCGTAGATGGCCGCTTGCGTCCGGTCTTCCACGCCGAGCTTGCCGAACATGTTCGTCAGATGATACTTGACCGTCTTGATCCCGATGTACAGATCGTCGGCGATTTCCTGATTCGACTTCCCTAGCGCGATCAGCTTCAGCACTTCCATCTCCCGGTCCGTCAATTCTTCGTGAGGCTGCGCGGCCGATTGGGGAGGACGGCGGAAGCGGTTCATCATCTTGGAGGCGACTTGCGACTCCAACACCGATTGCCCGCGCGCCGCGGCCCGGATCGCGTCGGCGATCTCGGAAGCCCTCGACGTCTTGAGCAAGTAACTGAACGCGCCCGCTTCGATGACCGGGTACATTTTCTCGTCGTCCAAGAAACTCGTCAAGACGATGACGCGAACGTTGGGCATCTCTTCCATGATTTTACGGGTCGTCTCGATGCCGTCCATCCCTTCCATGACGAGGTCCATTAACACGACATCGGGGGAATACTCTCTCGCTAGGCGCAAGCCGTCGTTGCCATTGCCCGCTTCGCCGACGACCTCGATGCCTTCTTCCGTACCGAGCACGGCCGCCAATCCGATTCTTACCATCTCGTGGTCGTCCACGAGCAACACCCTGACCATCCCCTGCTCCGTCATCCGCGTTAACCGCCTTCCGCCATAAGTGGCACCCTGATCTCGATTCTCGTTCCTTTGCCGGGAGCGCTCGCGATGTTAAGCGAACCGCCGAGCTCGTTGACCCGTTCTTCCATGTTCGTCATCCCATACGAGGCTTGCTTCCTCACTTGCGGATCGAATCCGATGCCGTTGTCCCGAATGCCCAGCCTCACGGCGTCTCCGCGACGGTGAAGAACGATATCCATCTTGGTCGCTTTGGCATGACGAAGCGTATTGGACAGCGCTTCTTGAACGATGCGGAACAGGTGGTTCTCCACGCCTTTGTTGAGATGCAAATCCTCTTCCAGGTCGATGGCAATATCGACGGGAACTTTCGCCTTCATCTCTTCCACGAGCTCCGGAATCGCCTGGGCCAGCCGTTTCCCTTCCAGATGGACGGGGCGCAAATGCAACAGCAACGCCCTCATCTCCGATTGCGCGGCCGATGCCATCTCTTCGATCAATTCCACCTGCCTGCGCGCTCTCTCGAAATCGTTGTCCATCGTTCGGCCGACCGCCGTCGCCGTCATGGAAATCGCGAACAACTGCTGGCTGACGGCATCGTGAAGCTCCCTCGCGAGACGCTGGCGCTCCTCTACGACCGCAGTCATCCTCGCCTGGCTGGCAAGTTCCGCGTTGTTCGTGGACAAGCGCTGAAGCGACGATACTTGTTCTTCCCACTTGTGCCCGAGCTTGCCGAGCTGCTCGCCGAGCCGACCGATCTCGTCGTTGCCGAGATAGGGCAACGAAACGCTCGGATTGCCCTTCTCCAGTCCGACCATCGAGTCCCTCAGCAACTCTAGCCTATGCCGGATCGGATAGCTTCTCCAGAGGCCGAAAGCGGCGCCGGTCACCGTCAAGGCGCCGACCGTCGACAACGTGTATGTAATGACTTCCCTGACGGAAAGAAACGAAACCTCCATGCCGTAGCGGATCAGCAAGTACACGACGATGGCGCCGACTCCGAGGGAGTACAGCACGGATTCGCCCATATGGCGCCATACCATGTTGGTCACTTTGCGGGATTCCATGCGTCATCTCCTCGGAATCGGTTATACCGTCTTTATTTTGATATCTCCTACGAGATAAAACAATTGAAGTTTCAGACGGGTCTCGCACTGATCGTAATTCGGCGATTTCCACGACAGCCGGTGGAACAAACCGCCTTCCTTGATTTGCTTGAACGACACCTGGCCGATCAGCACGGACGCGTCCACCTCGATGCCGTAATCGTCCGGCACGATCAATTCCAAATCCCCGACCAGCCCTTGCAGGACGATCGTCGTCTCTTTGTCTTCGGGAACGGCCTGCGACATATCCATGCGGATTTCCCCGATCGCGTGCCAGAAGCTCATCGATTGAAGCACCCAAGATTGCTCGTCCAGCCTCATGTTCAAGAACAGCCGATGCTTCCCGACATGGGTGCCGAACGCGGGCGGGCGCGCCCGAAAATAATAGATGCCCAGCGAGATCAGCACGAGAATGGCGAACAGCGCGAATTGGCTGACGACCAACACCAACGTGGAGATCGCGATCACGATGACGGACACCCTGGAACGGTCGGTCCGATAACGCACGACGCCCAAGAAAATCAGAAGCGCGGCGTTAACCGACGCGAAGCCCGCGACGGAGCCGAGGGCGAGGTAAAGTCCGGCCGCTATCAGAACGATCGCGTTGCTTGGTTTTCTCATATCGATCCGCATCTCCCCGCACCTCCCTCGCTCGTACCCTTATCCGCTATTTGACATAATAGCATATCTTGCGACAACGGGGTACGTTGATGTCTTTATTCTAATCGCAACGTCGGTCCGGCATAACGGACTCGCGTACGTTTTTGAACCTAGACTGTGGTCGAGGATGCCGCTTTGGCTCGTACGCCTCGACGGCAAAAAGGCGATGTCCCGAAGGACACCGCCCGCCATGCCGATTTTATTCTTTGTCCAGATTCGGTCCCATCCGGACCTTCAGCGCTTCGAGCTCCTGATCGACGCGGTAAGCCCTATCCGGGTCGATGCGGGACGACGCCCCGCCGAACGGTGCTCCGGGTATGCGCGCGACTTCCGCTTCCGCTTCCATCTGCATGATCTTCTCCTCCATCCGATGGAAGCCGCGGGAAGCCGATCCGCTCTCGATCGTATGGAGCGTGCTAATCTGCGCCATCTGCTTGCGGGCTTTCGCCATTTGGGAACGCGCGGCCAGCTCGTTGCGCTTATTGCGCAGCTTGTAGAACTCTTCCTTCATTTCGTGCAATTGCGTCGTCAGTTCGCCTACTTGAGCGCTTGCTTGCGCATGCAGTGCGGTCAAATCGGCCGTTTGCTGGTCGATCTGCACCTGCTCTTCCAGCAGCTTGCGGGCAAGCGGCTCGTTGCCGTTCCGAAGCGCATGCTCGGCTTGGCCTTCGCGGTCGGCGCCGAGCCTGACGAGTTCTTGGAGACGCTGCTTCATACGGCGCTCCGCGGCCATTTGTTTCGCTACGGTTACTTCCGCGTCGTGAATTTCCTTTTCCATGTCGCGAAGGTATTGGTTAAGCATAACGACCGGATCCTCGAGCTTGTCGAGCAAATCATGCACGGACGCCTTTGTCAGGTCTTTCATTCGTTGGAATACTCCCATGGGGTTATTCTCCTTTCGATTCCTTCTCGAATTTTGATATTCTGGCTTTCAGTTCTTCGATTTCCCGTTGAAGCGACTTTTTCTCGATATCTTCCATCATGGCATCCAGACCTTGCGCGGTCCGCCCCGTCGGAGGGGGCGAGGAGGCGCGAGGCGCGCTCTGAGGCGCCGTCCCGTATCCGTCGGGCGCGCCTTGCGGCGTTCCCGCGTATCCCGCGCCGGTTCCCGGATTCCAATTGTTGTTGCCTTGGCCGCCGTAGCCGTACGCCGGCTGATCATGGCCCTTCCAGCTCGGATCGAACGCACCCGGATTAGCGGCGTAGCCGCCTCCGTAATGAGGTTCTTTCGGAATGACGAAGCCCGCGATGATGTACACTAAGACCACGGAGCCCGCGGAGAATACGGCCACGACGACGAGCAGAATTCGGAGCAATGTCGCGTCGACGTTCAAATAGTCGGCCAAGCCTCCGCAGATGCCGAACAGCTTGCGATCTCGCGACGAACGATAAAGTTTTCTCATGTTTATCCTCCTTGTTGCAGCTTTCTTTTCAATTGCTCGAGTTCCCTGTCGATCGTATGTTTAACGGTCTCTCCCGCGTGAACGAGCGCTTCTTGCCCCATTCTGCGCAAGTCCCGGAGACTTCGGGTTTCAAGCTCGATGTCCGTCAGCTTGTCGTCGATCTTGCGGAAGAGGTTCCCGGTATCCGCCTGTCCGGGCCCGTATCGGGCGTTCAAACGTTGCTGAAGGCGAAGGGATTCCATCTTGGCCACGTAGAATTGGCGCTTGTCGTACACGGCGCGGTATTCGTTCCTTAGCTCTTGCAACAGCTGTTCGAGATCGATCAACTCGGCGTTGCTTTGCTCGTACAGCGTCCGATAGCGCTCGGCCCTTTCCTCGTGGACGACCTTGTCCTGCAGCGCTAGCCGGGCGACGTCTTCTTCGCCGGCCTTCAAAGCGGTTACCGCTTGAAGTTCGCGCTTGTTCGCCCATTGCTCGGCTTCTTTCCATTGCCGGAGTAAATTGTTCGTATGCGCCGCGTATTGGCGATGCAACGTTTCGCTTTGGTTAATTTCCTGGTGCGTCGACCATAGGAATTGATCGATGACGCGAACGGGATCTTCCGCTTTCTCCAGCCTGTCGTTCAACGAAGCCGCCGTCATGTCCCGCACCCTTTTCAACACGCTCATGTCCTTCCCTCCTCGTTACGGATAAACAGCTTCTATTAGAAGTTCGATCACATTCTCGTCGTCCGGTTGTTGCGGTTGATCATCGATACGCCGAACGCGATCAACGCGATCGCCGCGATCCAGACGAACAGGAAGCTCAGCTTGCCCAGCAGGATGATTCCGCCGATGACCGTGATGACGCCGCCGAGTAGCCTGTTGCCGTTATTCCAGGCGACCACGCCCAGCAGCACGACGAGAATCGGAACGATCAGACCGAACAGACCGCCAAGGCCGAAGCCCAACTTACCGAGGATCATTAATCCCCCGAATACGATTAGCACGATCGCGAGTCCGTTTCCGCTTCGCATGTTTGTTTCACCTCTTTTCTTTCAATTGTTTACCTCATGGCTTTATTCTAAGCTTTTCGACAACGTCGCATAATGGACTCGCGCACGTTTTTGAACCTAGACTGTGGTCGAGGACGACTACGGTCTCGCGACCTTTCCCGCGTCCGACTTGAGGTTCCGGGGATGGGAACAATTGTGGGTTACGTCTCATGATCTACTACGAAGGCGTCGATAAAACAAACGCCCGCATGGCGACTTCTCCGGCCAGCGACAATACCGCTCCCTGTCCGGCGGCAGCGTCTTGAAAAATTAAAACGACGGAAAGCCGAAAGGGCTGTTCTCGCGAGTTCGCAACGGATGCGAACGGCGGAACAGCCCTTTTTGTATGCTACTTATATCCGGAATACGACGACAAGCCTGTTCAATTCCTCCGCGAGCTTCGCCAACGATTGCGTCGTCGCCGCGGTTTCTTCCGAAGCCGCGGCCATCTCTTGGCTCGAGGCCGCGATACTTTCGACCGACAGCATGACTTCCGTCGTCTGGGCAGCCTGCTCCTCGCTCGCGGCGGCGATCTCGACGACCTTGCCAGAGGACTGATTGACCATTTGCACGATACGTTCGAACGATTGGCCCGTCTCCCTCGTCTGCCGGACGCTATCCGCGACGGCGACGACACTCGATTCCGCGCTCTTCTGCATGCCTTGCACGATGGAAGCGATTTGTTTCGTCGCATCGATGCTCCTTTCCGCGAGCTTGCGAACCTCGTCGGCGACGACCGCGAATCCCCTGCCCTGATCGCCTGCCCTCGCCGCTTCGATCGCCGCGTTCAGCGCAAGCAAATTCGTCTGCTGCGCGATCTCGTCGATGACTTCGATAATATCGCCGATGCGGCTCGAATCCTTCTCCAAGTGGGACATGCGATCGTTCAGCTCGTTCATGCCGCCCATCGTCGCCCGCAGCGCATCCGCGCCTTCCTTGGCGATGACGGTCGTCTGTTCGGACAACTCCGCCGCGCCCTCCGCGCTTCTCGCGACGGAATTGATTGCATCGGACAATTCCTTGAATAACGCCGCTATCGTTTGCGACTGGTCCGCTTGGCTCGCGCTGCTGCCGGAGATCCCTTGCGTTCCCGCCATGATTTGTTTCGATGCGGCCGCCAGGCTAAGCGAGGCTTCGGTAATTTTCCGAATCATTTGTCTCAAGCTGTCTACCATTGCGTTCACCGACGATCCTAGTTGGCCGATCTCGTCTTTCGAGACGACTTCGATTGGCTCAACCTGCAAATTGCCGCTGACTATTTGCTCCGTTACCGCCGCAACCTTCTTAATCCCCCGGACGACGAACCGAAGCACGAGCCAGCCGATGGAGACGACCGCGACGCTCGCCACGACGACTATCGTGATCAAGATCCATGTCGTTCTCGCGTTATCCGAAATCACGTTATCGATATAAGACGAAGCATTGGCGGACACCATTTCCTCGAGTTCGTTCAAAGCCGCCCTCGACGAATGAAACTTCGCGTCGTCCGGTTCTGCGGTAACCGCGATCACGCCGCTCGCGGTCTGGGACATCTTCCCGTCGATCAACGCCTTGGAAGAAGCACTCCAAGAAGCGAAGTCCGCGTTGAACGCCTCGAATGCTTCGAAGAAAGAGCGTTTCGACTGTTCGTGGCGCAGTTCTTCGTAATCGGCTTTCTTCGATTCGTACAGCGCTTGCGCTTCTCCGACGCGATCTCTAACTTGCTGAATATTTTCCTCGTAGGATTTGTAATCTTCTTGCGAGCCTTCTTCGCCGGACTTCGCGGACAGAATCGACCTTTCGTCCACAAGTGCCTGATACATGTCGCGATCCGCGTTCAGCATCAATTCGGCGCCTCTGTAGGTATCGGAGTATAGCTTCCTGATCAACCCGTCCGCCACGTTGTTCAAGCTGAAGATGCCTATCGCGTTCGTTACCAACAATACCGTTATGGCCAGAGCCAGAACCGCGAACATTTTTCTCGTTAGACGCATGTTTTTCATTCGCTCACACCCGATCATCTATATTCTTACGCTTCTTCAATGTAGGCGGTAAGTATATGGAATCGTCACGGGTTATTATTAGTTTTTCGTTAGCTTTGCTCACACGATTAAGCGACTTAAATATACATAAGATCGCATAGCGCTACGTTCGGGCTAGCAACCACCGAGTATACAAAAAAAGCTTATCCATCGGATCTTTCAATCCTTTGAATAAGCTCTAACTTGTTGTGTTGGTGCCGGTGAAGGGACTTGAACCCCCACTCCCTTGCGAGAAACGGATTTTGAGTCCGTCGCGTCTGCCATTCCGCCACACCGGCATATGAGTATTGATAAAATCTGGCGCGCCCTAAGAGATTCGAACTCCTGGCCTTTTGATTCGTAGTCAAACGCTCTATCCAGCTGAGCTAAGGGCGCATGTTCTTAAGCATTTTGGAGGCGCCACCCAGACTCGAACTGGGGGTAGAGCTTTTGCAGAGCTCTGCCTTACCACTTGGCTATGGCGCCAAAGGCTTAAAGATAATTTGGAGCGGAAAACGGGATTCGAACCCGCGACCTTCTCGTTGGCAACGAGATGCTCTACCACTGAGCTATTTCCGCAAAGTAAATGGCTGGGGATCAAGGATTCGAACCTTGGATGACGGAGTCAAAGTCCGTTGCCTTACCGCTTGGCTAATCCCCAATGTCGAGATTGGTGAGAATGGGGCGGACGAGGGGAATTGAACCCCCGAATGTCGGATCCACAAACCGATGCGTTAACCACTTCGCCACGACCGCCGCGTTACAATGCTTTATTCAATTGGCAGGGGCAGCAGGAATTGAACCCACACTAACGGTTTTGGAGACCGCTGTTCTACCCTTAAACTATGCCCCTACGAAGAGTAGAAAAATGGTGGAGGATGATGGATTCGAACCACCGAACCGTGAGGAAGAGATTTACAGTCTCCCGCGTTTGGCCACTTCGCTAATCCTCCGCGATCAGGAGTAAAGAAATGGTGCCGACTAGAGGACTTGAACCCCCAACCTACTGATTACAAGTCAGTTGCTCTACCAATTGAGCTAAGTCGGCGAATTATGTTGTAAAGTACTGGATGGTGGCTCGAGACGGAATCGAACCGCCGACACGAGGATTTTCAGTCCTCTGCTCTACCAGCTGAGCTATCGAGCCTTAAGGAAAAGATGGCGGAGCCGACGGGATTCGAACCCGCGGTCTCCTGCGTGACAGGCAGGCATGTTAGGCCACTACACCACGGCTCCGCGATGTGCATACTCGGTAATAAGCCGAGAGTGAAAGTTGGTTGCGGGGGCAGGATTTGAACCTGCGGCCTTCGGGTTATGAGCCCGACGAGCTACCGGGCTGCTCCACCCCGCGTCGTTAACTATTTGGTTGCTTTATTGAGCGACTTTATTATCATACCTCATGTCGCCTATGTAATGCAACCCTCAATTTCTGGCAATTCTTTTTGGAAAAAATGGTGACCCCTAGGGGATTCGAACCCCTGTTACCTCCGTGAAAGGGAGGTGTCTTAACCGCTTGACCAAGGGGCCTAGCTTGCGTTGCTTACGGAAAATGATGGCGGAGAGAGAGGGATTCGAACCCTCGAGACGCTTTAGGCGCCTACACGATTTCCAATCGTGCTCCTTCGACCAAACTCGGACACCTCTCCATATGGCTCCCCGAACAGGACTCGAACCTGTGACAACTCGATTAACAGTCGAGTGCTCTACCAACTGAGCTATCAGGGAATGTAAGCAATTCATCAAACCAGCCTGGCGGCGTCCTACTCTCCCAGGACCCTGCGGTCCAAGTACCATCGGCGCTGGAGGGCTTAACGGTCGTGTTCGGGATGGGTACGCGTGGGACC
>NZ_JBHSMH010000046.1:0-1739 GCF_042655365.1 Cohnella suwonensis
TACCATCTCGGAAGACAACATCCCATCGAGCGAGAGGGCGAGCACGATGCGGGCTTCCCCGGGGTCGCAGAGCCAGGCATGTATACCAATGGTTACTCAGCAACTCGGGAGGCCCTGACGCTCTTCCGTGAGGAAAGTACTATTTAGGAACACTCCGGGAGTATGGTCGCCAAGCGATAAAACGTAAGAAGACCAAACGGCAGTCGGGGAGTCGGATCGCCGCGTAGTACCTGTGAAGCCGGTGTAATGCTGGTGGAGGAAAGGCAGGCGACACAAAATCGATCTTGGTAAGGACACATTTACCACACGCCGAGGTGGAGAAGAAATGGAAACGAAATTAGCAAGAATAGCAGAGATGGCAAAAGTCGACCCGAAATTACGGTTCACCTCGATTGGACACTTTATCGACGCGCAAGCGCTCATAGAGAGTCACCAAGAGATGAAACCGGGGAAGGCAACGGGAGTCGACGGCATGACGAAAGAGGCGTATGAAGCGAATGTGGAAGTCCACGTAACGGAATTGGTCAAGCGGCTCAAACAGAAAAGCTACAAGCCGCAACCGGCCAGAAGAACCTACATTCCCAAGGACGAGAAAAGCATGCGCCCGCTTGGAATACCCGCTTATGAGGACAAGCTGGTGCAACATGCGCTGAAGAGGATACTCGAAGCGATCTACGAACAAGACTTCATGGACTTCTCGTATGGATTTCGCCCGAAACGAAGCATGCACGATGCACTGAAGAAACTGACCGAGATCATAGAACGAGGAAAGATACGATATATAGTGGATGCGGACATTAAGGGATTCTTTAACCACGTCGACCACGAATGGTTGATGAAGTTTCTCGATTTGCGGATTGGAGACCCGAACATTCACCGCCTCGTAAGACGGATGTTAAAAGCAGGCATACAAGAGGACGGTGAATTCGAACCCACCGAAGAGGGAACTCCGCAGGGGTCCGTGGTTTCGCCGGTGCTTGCGAATGTCTATCTACACTATGTGCTGGATACCTGGTTTGCAGTCACGGTCAAGAAACAGTGCAGGGGACAGGCAGAAATGGTGCGTTTTGCCGATGATTTTGTCTGCTGCTTCCAATACAGAGAGGATGCGGAACGGTTTTATGGTGCGCTCATCCTAAGGCTGGACAAGTTCAAGCTAAGTGTAGCGGAAGAGAAGACAAAGATCATCGAATTCGGACGCTTTGCGGAAGAGGACAGGAAAAGACGGGGTGAAAGAAAGCCGAAGACATTTGACTTTCTGGGGTTTACCCATTACTGCGCCAAGAGCCAAAAAGGTACGTTCCGGGTCAAACGCAAAACAAGCGGGAAGAAATTCAAACAGAAGGTCAAAGCCATGAAGACGTGGATCAGGTTCAACCGACATATGGACCAAGAGGCATTCCTCAAAAAGATCCGCTCCAAGCTAACGGGACATTACCGTTACTACGGGATTACGGATAACTACGGGAAGAACAAATCCTACTATATCCTGACGGTCAAGATAATGTTTAAATGGCTGAACCGTAGGAGCCAGCGCAGAAGCTTCACATGGGAAAGATACAACGATGTCCTTAAGGACTTCCGGCTTCCTAAACCTCGGATATACGTCAACATCTATGCCAACAAAACTCTGTGAATGATGATGTGAAGAGCCGTATGCGGGAAACCCGCACGTACGGATCTGTGAGGGGTAGGGGGCGCAATCCATGATAGGAGAGGCCCCGCCTACTCGACCATTT
>NZ_JBHSMH010000047.1:0-12020 GCF_042655365.1 Cohnella suwonensis
TCTCCGATGATGCTTTAATTATACAGAAAAAAGGTACAGCCCCCTCAAAAATCTGGAGGACTGTACCCTTTCTTCAAATACGGACTTTTTCAGTGGCCTCTTGGTGAAGGGGGTGGTTTTTTTGTCGTTTTCGGCGGGGAAAAGGGGGAGGAGGCGACAACCTGCAAAAGTGCAGGTTGTTTTGGGCAAAACCGCCGGGATGGCTCAATAACCTGCAAATGTGCAGTTTGTTTGGCGGGAAGGGGCGATTTTACTCGAAAATGCGAAAACAAACTGCAGCTGGTGCAGGTTGATGTCGTGAGTTCCCGGAATACGGCGCAACAACCTGCACTTTTGCAGGTTGTGCGTTGGTGGCGGAGGGGAATTGGCTTGTGGTGGCGTGCGAAGTAGGTGAATCGGGGTATTGGGGGCGCGAAATTGGCGGATTGGGGTGCGAATCGGGGGATTGGGGCGCGAAATTGGCGAATTGGGGTGCGAATCGGGGTATTGGGGGCGCGAAAATGGCGATACGGCGGGGAATAGGCGGATTAGATGCGGATCGAGGTACGAATCGTCGCCGTTGCGGCGCTAACGGCGGCAAATAGGCCCGAGCACACGGCACGCGGCGCCTACGAGGGACAAGTAAGGGAATGTCGCCCAAATTGATATTGACATTGATAATCATTATCAACTACAATCTGTAATTGAAAATGATTATCAATATCAGGAGGCTGGCCCATGTCGTTCAAAAGACATATCCAAGGCATTATGGCTTTATCCCTATTCGCATCCGCGGCGATTTTCTCGCCCGCCATCCAGAATAAAGCGGAGGCCGCCGCTCCGGCTATCAAAATAACGCTAGACGGCAAGACGCTGTCGATGGACACGGCGCCGCAAATCGTGAACAACCGCTTGCTCGTTCCTTACGGCAGCGTCGTGTCGGCTATCGGCGGCACGGTGGATTGGAACGCGACGACGAAGAAAGTGACGGCCAAGAAAGACGGCGTTACGGTTACATACACGGTAGGCTCGAAAGCCGCTACCGTCGGTTCGGAGAAAGTCACGCTGGACGCGGCTCCGGTCACCGTCAACAACAGAACGCTCGTGCCGCTTCGTTTTCTGGCGGAATCGTTCGGCATGTGGGTGAAATGGAACAATACGTCCAAGCAACTCTCCATCTCCACGACGCTGACGGTACAGACGAAGACCGGGCCGCTCACGCTGAAGAAAAAACCGACGCGCATCGTGACGCTGTCTTCCTCCGATACGGAGATCGTTTCCGCGCTCGGCGGCAACGTCGTCGGCCGTTCGACCGCGCTCGGCAAAGTGTATCCGGCGTCCGCCGCTTCGATCCCGGAAGTCGGCAGCGCGCACGGCATCAACTTCGAGAAGCTGGCGACGCTGAAGCCGGATCTGGTCATCGGCAGCCCGGCGCTGCAACAAAGCAAAGCGACGATCGAGCAACTCGGCGCGACGATGCTGTTCAATTCGCACAATCTGTACTCCGAGATTCAGAATTCCATCCGTCTGTACGGCCAAGTGCTGGGCAAAGAAGAAGAGGCCGACAAGCTGCTGGCCTCGATGGATGCGAAGATCCGCATCGCGGAGCAGACGAAGCTGCAAACGAAACCGAAGGTCATCATCCTGTATGGCGCTCCCGGCAGCTTCGTCGTCGCTCTTCCTTCCAGCTATCCGGGCAACTTCCTGGAGCTCGCGGGCGGGGTGAACGCCGGCGCGGCGTTCCCTAAGAACGACCAAATGCCGCAATACGCGGACCTCAGCATGGAACGGATCATCGCCGCTAACCCCGACGCGATCTACTTGATCACTCACGGCGATCCGGCGGAGATCAAAACGAGCTTCAAGAAAGAGCTCGAATCGAATGCCGCTTGGAAAAACCTGACCGCGGTCAAGAACGACAACTTCGAAGTGCTGGACAGCGAACTGTTCGCCGCCAACCCGGGCTTGCGCGCTCCGGAAGCGGTACTCAGCTTGAACCAACTGCTGCGGCAGGTGAAATAAAAGCATGAAAGATCCAAGAAAGTCGAAGCGGGTTCTCCTCCTCGGAGTCATGCTTGCTTTGCTTGCCATCGCGATCTTGCTAGGGCTGATGATCGGCGCGGTGCCGCTCTCGGCGAAGGAGGCGTGGACGGCTCTGTTCTCCGGAACGGAGTCCGAAGCTCGCCAGATCGTATGGAACCTGCGCTTCCCGCGCGTCTTGATAGGCTTGCTCGTCGGGATGAGCCTCGCGATCGCCGGTTCGTTCATGCAAGGCGTGTTCCGCAATCCGCTTGCCGATCCGGGCATTATCGGGGTATCCTCCGGCGCCGGATTGGCCGCGGTCGCGATCATGATCCTGTTCCCTCAGCATATGGCGTACTTGCCGCCGGCCGCTTTCCTCGGGGCGCTGATCGCGACGGGCGTCATCTATCTGCTCGCATGGAAAGGCGGCGCGCCGACCGGGAGACTGATCCTGGCCGGCGTCGCCGTCAATTCCTTGCTCGGGGCGGGAATGACGGCCCTCATGATCCTGAACAGCGAGAAGGTTCAATCCGTGTTGCCTTGGTTGTCCGGCACGTTAAACGGGAAGAGCTGGAAGCATTTCGATACGCTGCTGCCTTACGCGATAGTCGGCATCGTGGCTTCCTTGTTCCTCATTAAGCAAGCGAACCAGCTTATACTGGGCGACGAAGTCGCCAAGCTGCTCGGCAACCGGGTGGAGCGTAGCCGAATGCTCGTCATCGTGGCGTCCACGTTCCTCGCGGGCGCGGCCGTCAGCACGGTCGGGATGGTCGGCTTCGTCGGATTGGTCGTCCCGCATATCGCCAGGCTTTTCGTCGGGAACAACTACCGGTTCTTGGTGCCGGTATCGGCGCTCGGAGGAGCGACTCTCGTCATTCTGTCGGATACGGCGGCGAGAAGCTGGTTCGACCCGATCGAATTTCCCGTCGGCATCCTGCTCGCCATCTGCGGCGGACCGTTCTTCCTATATTTACTGAGGGGAGGTATGAAAGGGTGGAAACCGTCTTAACGGCAGCGGATCTGCGGTTCGGCTACTCCGATCGGCTGCTGATCGACGGAGTCGGATTGGATATCGTCAAGGGCGAGATCGTCAGCATCGTCGGGCCGAACGGCTCGGGCAAGTCCACTGTTCTCCGGCTGTTGACCCGTCTCTTGAACCCCTCCGGAGGAGCCGTCTTCCTGGAAGGGGAAGCGATCGCCCGTTTGAATACGAAGAAGGTCGCCCGGAAGCTGACGATGTTGCCCCAGACGCAAGACCACTTGCTCGACATGACGGTGCGGGATCTCGTTCGCCAAGGACGGAATCCGCATCTAAAATGGTACGAGGAATGCCGAGGCGAGCACGAAGACGTCGTCGATTGGGCGATCGCGATGACGGATTTGACGGCCTTGCAGTATCGTCAGCTCTACACGATGTCCGGCGGCGAACGCCAGCGGGCATGGATCGCCATGGCGATCGCGCAGAAGCCGCATACGCTGCTGCTCGACGAGCCGACGACGTATTTGGATATCGCCCATCAGCTGGAGATCATGGAGCTGTTGCGCCATCTGAACGAGACGCAAGGCATCACGATCGCGATGGTGCTGCACGACTTGAACCAAGCTTCCCGGTACAGCGATCGCATAATCGCGATCAAGGACGGCAAGGTCGTTCGCCAAGGCGAGCCGAAGGCCGTGTTCGACCAAGCGTTCTTCCGCGACGTCTTCTCTATAGAAGCGAAAATCCGGATAGACGGCGGCAAGCCGGAATTCACGCCGTACGGCGTCGTTCGCGCCCGCGCGGAAGAGCCTCCCGAAGCGCGTACGGCGACGAAGAAACGGGCGCCGACGCATTGAGCGATCTATGAGCTCCGCGTGGAAACACGCCTTAAAGATCGGATCAATTCGCTCTTGGCGTCAACAGGAGAACAAATGGATAAGATGAAATCCTTCATCGGTTGCTGCCTGATCGGCCTGCTCATTCTGATCTGCTTACTTTGGCAGTAACACAGCGAAGAGAGGAAGGCGTACGAAAAACCCGCCATGCTAAATCCCGTGATCGGGGTTCGCTCATGGCGGGTTTTTCGGTCATGGTCGCGATCCTTGCAGATCACTTTGAATGGCCCGCCTTCGCGAAGTTAGTTTGTTGTTTGTCGTAATACGTCGTAATTTTGTTTATATTATCTTATTGGTATGTATTGTGTAAATAGTTTAACTTTTTATTATTCCTTGACTTTTTTTGAATGGGTAGGTGTATAATACAAGTAAGGTTAGGCTATTGCTGTTTATATTTTGAGGGGAGTGATGCTTGGAGCAAAGGGAAGTAATGATTCATTGGAAATAAAGATCACGGCCATTGAGAAGGAAATTACCGCAGAACGAAGTTATTGAAACTCTTGATAATCGACTTGATTACCCCATTCGATCAATCTAATAGACCGTAATAATTGCGAACAGAGCCGGAAACCTTAAAAACAACCAAAACTAAACCATGCTCGACCAACTTACCAAACCATATAAATACTCTATCTCTACCTTATGGTGCCTTTAGGTCGCGCTTAAGGAGAAATCAACTGAATGATGACAAAGTATGAGACTGGAAAACTGTCTGCAAAAGGAGTCGTTGCGATACCCGTTAAGGTCAGAAAAATACTCGGTGTTGAGGAGGGCGATAAGCTCGAATTTGAACTGGAAGGTGAACGCTTGATCGTTCGCGGCGTTAAACAGGTGTCCATTTGGGACGTCTTTGGCAGTATGAAATTAGACAAACCACTCGTAGACGTAAAGGAACTCAGAGATCAATACCGAGAGGGGCTGATTGCTGATGACTTACAGCGTCGCAAAAATTTGGAGGAATAAGAAAAATGAAGACAAAGTTATTGGTAGATGCCAACATTGGTTTGCGCATCTTAGTCGGTCAACACGACATTGATGTAGCAACATCGGACAAGCAGCGCAAGAACGCCGAGTTCATGTATGAAGAGACTCGGAAGGTACTCGTCGAATTGGCTAATGGGAGAGTTGTGTTACTCTTCTCTGACGCCGTCGTTGAAGAAATGATTTTCGTGCTAAACAAGTCGTACGGCCGCGGTAAAGCGGAAATCTCACATCGCATATCTGCTTTACTTGCCGTCGTGGGTATCGAATCCTCTACAGCCATTCGTGAGGCGGTCAAGCTGTTCGGAACCGTTAATCTCGATATTGTTGACATAAAGCTCAGCGTGTTAAGCAAAGAGCTAGGCTTACCCGTACTTAGCTGGGACAGCGGATTCAAACCTCTTAACTGCGAATATTACTCGCCTGACGAGTTACATATAGACGAAGGCGCCGACGAGTCTAACGTCGACGAAGACGACGAACAGTAAATCGCGCTGATTACCGCCATCATTTCAAAAGCCCGAGATCCAGGTCATTTTCGACTTGGTTCTCGGGCTTTTTTGCTTCAGTTGTTTGGTCTTAAACGGCATCGCGCAGAAATAACGCCCCGATGCGGAGGGCGTTATTCCGTGCGTCGGCGTAGCCGGGAACGCTCGCAGGCGGTTTCTATCCGAGCGGTCCGTAGCCTAAGCGGTCGAGCGCGTCGGCGATGACGGCGTAGCCCCGAGAGTTCGGGTGGAACCGGTCGAAGAAAAGTAGTTCCCGCTCTCTTCCCGAGAAGGCGTCGTAGATGTTCGCCACTCTTACCGTCGCGTCTTGTAAATTGTCCAGCTGGGCGTTGAACCGCCTGATCCAGACGCTCGACTCCGGCATGGCCGGAGACGGGTTATACAGATCGACCAGACGGATCAAGTAATCGCGCTGGCCGACCTTGAGCTGCCGGATCGCTTCCAGCATGGCCGCGATATTATGGCGGCTCTTCGCCAGCGCTTGCCTGTACGCGTCGGAGTTGCCGTAGCCCTTGGCCGCGTCGACGAGATCGTTGCCGCCCGCCGTGATCGTGATGACGTCGGCGTTGCGCAGCGTCGTCCTGACGCCGTAATCGCTACGGATGACCGCCAATATTTTATCGGACCGCGCTCCCGACATGCCCAGGTTGTCGTAGACGACCTCCCGTTGCAGCCGATGCCGCATGATGTTCGCGTACTTGGGAACGAATCCCCCGCCGAACAAATCCCCGACTCCCGAAGTCAAGGAATCCCCGATCGCGGCATAATGGATCATTCGACCGCCGCCTTTCCCTCGTCATTAGCTATTCTCAGCATATGTCGCAAGCGGCCGTCCGTTCATGCCGGGGCTCGGGGATATTCAAAGCACAAAGACCCTCCCGGCGTCCGCCGAGGAGGGTCTTTGTGCTTCTTTGCGATCCGTGGGTTCAGTCGTCCCGGGTCACCTTCCCGAACAACGCGAGCGCGTAGAGCGCGGCGATGCCGACGACGGTGTACACGATCCGCGAACCGACTTCTTCCGTTCCCCCGAAAATTTCGCTGACGACGTCGTACTTGAACAAGCCGACGGACAACCAGTTCAGTCCCCCCAGAATGACGAGCAACAGACTGAGCGCGTGAAGTGCCTTCACTCAGAAACAGCCTCCTTCACCGGGCGATGACGCCCTGATTTGGTATAACTGCCTGACGGAAGCCTGCCGGTTCTTGGTTGTTTACTCTAATTTTATGAGGGGGAATCGAGGGATATGTCAGAACACGCCATGCGCGCGGCAAGCCACGCCTATCGGCGTCCTTGCCATACCATGACGTAAAGGTTCACCGTACCGTGAGCGGCCCTGCGCGAATATTGGTCGGTCCGCTTGAAACCGGTCTTCTCGTACACGCGGATCGCGCGCTTGTTCCATTGCTCGACTTCCAGATCGACTTCCGCGCCGGGCTGCCGGCGAAGCGCCTCCCGGACGAGCATGCGGGTGAGAAGCGTTCCCCATCCCCGGTCGCACCGGTCCGGCCGCAGGCCCATGCCGAGCCGCACGACGCCTTCCATCGGAAAAAGCTGGGCGTACCCCACGAGCTCCCCGCCCTCGGTCTCCCTGACCGCCAAATATTGTCGCGACCGGATGTCCGCGTCGGCGAATTCCAGGCCGTTCTTCTTCATTCGTTCCCACTCGGGCCACTTGAACCGTTCGTAAGGAGATGGATACCGCCATTCGCAGATGGCTTCGCCGTCTTCCTCCGTCATGGGCTCAAGCGCCAGAAGCGGCTTCCCTGCGTCGTCTTGATGCATGCTGCGACCTCTATTCTCTATTTTCGTACGCGGGCGTACGGGGATCTGTTCCTTCATTATAACGGATTCGGAGTGGGAGAGCAGGCGGCGGGCGTGGTATGATAGGGGAGTTGATCGGAATGGGAAAAGCAAAGGGGAAACAACGATGGCTCGGCTGATCTTCTTGGGGTGCGTGGCGTATTTGGCGATCGGGCTCGGGCATTTGGTGCTGGGGACGATCATGGAGCCGATGGTCGACGCTTACGGAATTAAATACGGCGATGGCGGACAGCTCGTCATGAACCAGTTTCTGGGCGGGATGTTCGGGATGCTGATGACCCCGTGGCTGATCGGACGTTTAGGGAAAAAAACGCTGCTGCTCGGCGCGTTCACGATTACCGTGATCGCCGAGGCGGTCTATGCGTTGCAGCCGGCTTGGGGCGTCATGCTGGCGTCGGCTCCTTTCGCGGGACTCGGGCTTGGGTTGACGGAGGCGATCGTCGGTTCGATCATTATCGGCTCGGCGGCCCGGGACAGGGCGAACGTGGCGATGAGCCGGGTCGAGGTGTTTTTCGGAGTGGGCGCGCTGATCATGCCGTTCGTCGGGGCGTGGCTAATCGCGAACGGGCATTGGATCGCGGCGTTCATCGTCGTCGGCGCGCTCATGGCGGCGACGCTGGCGCTGTGGATCGCTTTCTGGCCGACAATCGTGGATGAGGGCGGTGCGGGAGCTGGCGTTGGTGCGGACGAAGTAGCCGCATCGGCGGAAAATGGCGGCGCGAGCGCTTCGAGTCGCGGACGGGCGACGCTCGTGCTGGCGATCGGGGCGTTGTTCTTCCTGGTGTACGTCGGGTCGGAGATGAGCTTCGTGCATTACTTGCCGTCGCTGCTCGTGAACGACAACGGCTTGTCCGATTCGACTGCGTCGCTGTCGCTTAGCGTCTACTGGGGCGCGATGGTCGTCGGCCGGATCGTGTCCGGCTACGCGGCGGACCGTTGGGGCGGAGGCATCTATATGCTCGTCACTTGCGTGTCGGGGGCGATTATTTTCGTCGCGCTCGGCGGCTTGCATACGACGGAAGCGACTTTCGTGCTGACGCTGCTCGCGGGACTCGCGATGTCGGGCATGTTCTCGGTGGCGCTCGTGTACACGAACCACGTCGTGCCCGGCGTGACGGAGCGGACGACAAGCCTGCTCATGGCGAGCGGCGGCATCGGCGGCGCGCTGTTGCCGAAGCTGACGGGATGGTTCCTGGACGAGTGCGGGACGGATGCGACGCGGTGGTTGTTCGCGGGTATGGCGATTGTGATGTTGGCGGTTATTGTGGCTCAGTTGGTGGCGGCTCGGGGGTTAAGGGGGATTAAAGGCGTGGAGGTGTCTCGATGAAGGTGTTGGAGACGGAACGGTTGGCGCTTCGGCGGCAGACGCCGGACGATGCGGCCTTTATGCTGGAGCTGATGAACGATCCCGATTGGATCGCGAACATCGGAGATCGCGGAGTCAGAACGGTCGAGGATGCTCGGGATTACATCGCGCGGGTCGCGCTGGCTTCCTATGAGCGGTTCGGGTTCGGGTTTTATGTTGTGGAGTTGAAGGATGGCGGAGTGCCGATCGGCATTTGCGGATTGGCGAAGCGGGATTTTATGGCCGATGCGGACATCGGGTATGCCTTTCTTCCGGCTTATCGAGGACAAGGGTATGCTTTCGAAGCAGCCTCCGGGGTGATGGCTTACGCTCGCTCGGAGCTGGGAATGGACCGGATCGCGGCGCTCGTGTCCGACGGGAACGAGGCTTCGGAGAAGCTGCTGGCGAAGCTGGGACTGCGGGACGAAGGCTTGATCCGGTTCGGGGACACGGACGAGATGGTGAGATTGTACGGGACTGGGAAATAGGGTAAGTACGGGTTAAAGGCAAAGATTAGTGCGGAGAAGCTTGAAGGAAATATGGAAGATTTCGTGAAGGATAGAAGATTACGTGAAGGATAATAGAAGAGCGTGGAGGAGATGTCGAGGATGAAAAATGTCGTTCCTATTAAGTGGGTACTGGCACGCATGTATGAGTCGGATATTGTGATCGTCGATTGCCGGTTCCAGTTGGGCAAGCCGGATGCCGGACGCGAGGCGTATACGGAGTCGCATATTCCGGGCGCGGTGTACTTGGATCTAGAGAAAGACTTGTCCGCGCCGGTCGAACTCGACGGTCACGGAGGACGGCATCCGCTGCCGGATGCGGCGGTGCTGGCGGATCGGTTGAGCAAGGTCGGCATCAGCAACGAGACTCGGGTCGTTGCTTACGACGATCAAGGCGGAGCGATGGCGTCGCGATTGTGGTGGCTCATGAAGTATCTCGGCCATGAGCAAGTGTATGTGATGGACGGCGGCTTCACGGCATGGAAGAACGCCGGATGTCCGGTGTCGGCCGAGCAGAAGGTGCTCATCCCTGCTCGGTTCCTGGCGACCGTACAGCATAACATGCTGGTCGAGGTCGACGAAGTTCGCGAATCGCTCGGCACGGGACGATTCGTATTGGTGGATTCGCGAGAGGCGCCGCGGTATCGCGGGGAGGCGGAGCCGATCGATCGGGTGGCCGGGCATATCCCGGGCGCGAGGAATTTTTTCTGGGCCGAGGGCCGGGGGCCCGACGGCACGTGGAAAAGCGCGGCGGAGCAGGCCGCGCGGTTTGAGGGTTTGGCTCGGTCGCAGGACGACGAGATCGTCGTATACTGCGGCTCGGGGGTTACCGCGTGCCCCAACGTGTTGGCGTTGGGGGAAGCTGGTTTTTCCCGCGTGAAGCTGTACGCGGGGAGCTGGAGCGATTGGATTAGTTATGCGGGGAATCCGATTGCGGTAGGGGAAGAGGAAGAACCGAAGGACGTATAGCAGTATCTCCGTAACGAATACACCGCCATGTAGCCCAAGAGCCATGGCGGTGTATTTGATATGCCCGGAGTCAACAAGGAGTCAACAAGGAGTCAACAAGGAGTCAACAAGGAGTCAACAAGGAGTCAACAAGGAACGAGTATGCCTTGTATGTATTTAGAGCGTTGGTCAAGTCGAGCACTCGCTAATAACCAAAAGAATATCTGAATTCCTCTTCTTAGGGTTCAGGCCTCGGCAATATATAAGGTGCTGACTCATGCAGCCCATTCTTTTTGAAGTCAACAATTCAAGCATTTAAGTGTCAAATCAACACAAAGTTAACCCGCTTATTATTTTTAAGATTTATCGCGGTGAACCGTACCATAAGTAACGGCAAGTTTATGTAGAAAATAATAAATTTATTTACTTGGGTATTTATGGTAGTGTTATATAGTTGTCTAAATGATCAATTAAGTGGGGAATATAAAATGTTTAAATGGGGATCCAAAAGTTATTCTCTAGATGATGTATTTGGATTAAGTGAAAAACCTAAAGAAGACTGCCCGACTTATATAATTCGAGATGTTCATGAACAATTTCAATATCTTATCGAACATGATAATCGCCATATAGTAGTATATGGAGCATCAAAACAAGGGAAAACGTGGTTAATTGAGAGATACTGCAAATCTTATGTGCGAATCGGTTGTGATCCTAAAAATAGTAGAGAGATGTTGTTCAGGGCAATTTTACAACAGTTGGGTGAGAATGTTGGAAATGTTGAAACCAATTCAGTAGGTGAAGTAAGTGGTGAAGCTGGAGCGACAGCCAAAATTGGAATTAAAGCAGGTATAGAGGTGGGGACAGATTTAACAGGAAAAGTGGTTGGAAAAGCTACGGAAGGTAATAAGTTGACTTATACTAATATTAACTTGGAGAGTACCGATGAAGTAATACGAGCAATTAAAGAAAATATATCAAATAACTTTATTGTACTTGAAAACTTTCATTACTTGAAACAAGAAGTTCAGAAGGAGTTCGCTACTGCACTAAGGGAATTTTTATTTCATAATATCCGAGTAATAATCGTAGGAGTTTGGAAAGAGTCTACAAAAGTAAATGCACTAGTCCCCGATTTAGGAGATCGAGTAGAAACCGTTGATATAGGTGATTGGACTCCTGATGAACTTCGGAAGATTGTTTCTGAAGGTGAGAATGCATTGAAAATCAAAATCTCTGACGAGATCGTAGATAAGTTCATTGATATCTCCGGAAGAAATGTAGGAATGTTTAAATCAGTATTAAAGAGTTTTTGTTTCAGAAACAGGGTCTTTAAAACTAATGACAGGGTAGTGCAATTGGCGGATATCACAATTTCAGAACAAGCTATTCAGAAGAGTTATGAAGAAGCAATAACACCAGCTATTGCAAGGATTCATAAGTTGGCAAGTATGCGTTCAGGAAGTAAGGGTTTACGTTACTATATCGTCCGGGCAATTCTAGATTTTATGAGTGATTCAACTGTCGATCAAATAGTCGATGGCATTCCTGTTGAGCAAGTTATTAAGACAATTAAAGACTATAACGAAGAAGTGTTCCAAGACAGCAATATTAAGCAGGAGCTAGGGTTATTGCATCTGCGTGAAGAAACGATTGATGTAAACTATATTCCGTTGTTTTACTTTGACTCAGGTAAAGGGAAAGTATTAATTGTAGACTCTTCATTAGTAGCAGCAACTAGATACGATATTCTTAACTTAAGAGATGTACTCGGTCCCAAAGAACAATACATAAAAAATTCATAAGAAATACCAGCTTTAAGACCCACATTTAATGTTGGGTCTTTTTGATTTCACAAAACTTGCCGTTACAAACAGCGCGGAGAACCGTACCATAAGTAAAGGCAATTTTTTTCGGAATATCCCGCAACAGACGTAAGCGTCAAATAGCCCCCACCTATTAAATAGATGAGGGCTAAGTTATGCTGATCTATGATTTAAATATACGGCAGGTCAACGGCAATGACGACGACC
>NZ_JBHSMH010000049.1:0-81486 GCF_042655365.1 Cohnella suwonensis
CAATCCATGATAGGAGAGGCCCCGCCTACTCGACCATTTCGCGGAAAAGGTGTAGGGGAAGTTAAGCTGCTCCTATTCTCCTCCTGATCGGAAGGGATAATAGTACATTTCGCGAACAGCCGCAGGCAGGAACTGGGATGTCGGACCGGTCGACCCCGTGAGTTACAAGGGTCATGGGTATGATTGCTTCATTATGGAAATTCGCCAAAAGTATAAGGACCGGAGGCAAAGCCTCCGGTTTTTCTTAGTACAGAAAGTATTCATTTCGCTTAATCATTATTGCGAACTTTAACTTTCTGTAACGTTCAAAATCGGGCTTTTTGAACAACCGCTAATAGTGTTTTTCAGCGCTTGCGGAACTCGCCGATGACGTCTATCGTTTGGACGATGTTCACGAACGCTTTGGCGTCCACCTCGCCGATCAGTTTGCGAAGCTCGGCGATCTCGTAGCGGGTCGTCACCGTCATGAGCATGTCGCGTTCCTCGCTCGTGAAAGCGCCCCTAGTCTTGATGATCGTGACGCCTCTGGGAAGCTTAAGCAGCCTGGAGGCAAGCTCCTGCGTCTGGTTCGTGACGATGAAGGCGGTCACTTTATGGTGCGGGGTATGGACGGCGTCAATTATTTTTCCCGTTAAGTAGATCGACAGCATAGAATAAAGAGCGGCGTTCCAATCGTTCTTCAAGAAGCCGAGCGCCGCGACGACGACCGTGTTCAGAAGCACGGTAAGAATGCCGACGGGAAGATCCCTCGAACGCGATATGATGGAAGCGACGATGTCGAAGCCGCCGGAAGATCCGCCGTACCTAAGGGAAACGGTCGACCCGAGGCCGACGAGCACCCCGCCGAACACCGATGCGAGAAGCCTGTCGTCCGTCAGTTTGATTTCCGGTACGACTTGCATGGAGATCGCAGTGGCGACGACGGTTACGACGCTGAGGAAGATGAACCTTTTACCGAGCACCCGATATCCCCAGAGCAAAATCGGAACATTCAGGGCAAAATACAACCAGCCGATATTCCATCCGACGACGTAACCGATGACCATCGCGACGCCGGACACTCCGCTGCTGAGCAGCTCGACCGGAATGAGCAGCAATTGGAAGCCGGCAGCGACGGCAATCGCGCTAAGAAGCATCAAAAATAAGGGGCCGATTATGGTTAATCTCTTCATCGTAGCACTCCTCGCCGAGTCGGATCGAGTCCTCCGATTAAGTTCCCCTAGGTTAAGGCGATCATGCAACAATTGGTATCCTTTTCCTAACACTGGAGTTTAAGAGCGGGTTCGTGCTATAATGAACTGATCATTTTTTTGGAAGCCGTAAGTTGAAGGCCCAACACAGAAGGAGATTGAAAAAGTTTGAGCACATTTGCAGAGTTTGGTTTGGAGTCCGACGTTCTTCAAGCCATATCGGAGATGGGATTTGAAGAAGCGACCCCAATCCAAGCGAAAGCCATTCCCGTTGCCATTGCCGGTAAGGATATGATCGGTCAAGCACAGACGGGTACGGGTAAGACCGCAGCGTTCGGTATACCGCTAATCAGCAAAATCGCGCAGAAGGAAGATCGCATCGTCGCATTGATTATGGCGCCGACCCGCGAACTCGCGATTCAAGTATCCGAAGAAATCGAGAAGCTTGGACGTTTCAAGGGACTTCGTTCCTTGGCTATATATGGCGGTCAAGACATCTCACGTCAAATCCGCTCCTTGAAGCGGAAGCCGCAAATCATCATCGGTACACCGGGTCGTTTGCTCGACCACATCAACCGCAAGACGATCCGCCTGGACGACGTCCAAACCGTCGTTCTCGACGAAGCGGACGAAATGCTCGACATGGGCTTCATGGAAGATATCCAATCCATACTGAAGCTCGTTCCGGAAGAACGCCAAACATTGCTGTTCTCGGCGACGATGCCGGCGAACATCCAGAAGCTGGCCCAACAGTTCCTGCGCGATCCGGAACATGTCAAAGTCGAATCCAAGCTGCTTAGCGCTCCGCTCATTCAGCAATATTACGTTGAAATCCAAGAACGGATGAAATTCGACGGCTTGTGCCGTTTGCTCGACATGGAACCGCCGGAGCTCGCGATCATTTTCGGTCGCACGAAGCGCCGCGTCGCGGAGTTGTCCGAAGCGCTCATGAAGCGCGGATACGCTTGCGACGGCTTGCACGGCGACCTGTCGCAGAACCAACGCGACACGGTTATGCGTAAGTTCCGCGATGGAAGCATCGACATTCTGGTCGCGACGGACGTAGCGGCTCGCGGACTCGACGTCTCGGGCGTTACCCACGTCATCAACTTCGACTTGCCGCAAGATCCGGAAAGTTACGTTCACCGGATCGGCCGTACGGGCCGCGCTGGCAAAGAAGGCACGTCTTGGTCGTTCGTTACTTACCGCGAGACCGACCATCTGCACTTCATCGAGCGCGTAACGCGTCACCGCATTTCCAAAAAAGTGCTGCCGACGATTTCCGAAGCGATGGAAGGCAAGCAAAAGATTTTGGCCGAGCGCCTCATGGACACGGTTCGTTCCGAAGAGGACGTCAATCCGTTCAAATGGGTGGCTAGCCAGCTTCTCGAGCAATACGATTCCGTCGAATTGCTCGCCGCGGCAATGAAATTGATGACGGGCGACAAGAAAGACGTGAACATCGAATTGACGCCGGAAGATCCGATCCGTTCGAAGAAACGCAAATTCGAAGGCAACCGCGGATCCGGCGGCGGTTACGGAAGCGGCGGACAGCGTCGTCCGTACGGCAGCGGTCAAGGCCAGAGCCAAGGCGGCAGCTCGTATCGTCAAGGCGGCCAAGGCCGCGGCGACTCGCGCGGAGGCACCGGCGGTTATAGCGGAGGCGGCCAACGTCGTCCTTATGGCGGCAGCGGAAGCGGCGGCGGCCAAAGCCGTTCCGGTTCCGGAGAAGGCTACCGCGACGCAAACCGCGGACGTCCGGAGCGTCGCGACGACTATCGCGGCACTCGCTCCTCGAACGAAGACTTCGTAAAGATCTAAATTAAATAGAAATTCAAAAAATCGGTTGTAAGTACCGAGAAGGTTGAAAAAAGCGGGGAATGAGGATCGGAGCGTAGGCAAACCTACGTGAGAACCGGAAGTCCCCGCTGAATTCAAGATTCGACGTCGAGTAGGCTTCCAGAGATACTTCGTAATCACAATCGGTTTTTTGAATTACCTCCAGGGAGGATACCCCATGGAAATGCGTGGCATGATGGGCGGCTTCTATAAGCTGTCCGAATGGATCATGAGATTGTCGGTTACGAATGTGTTGTGGCTCGTCACGTCCATTCCGTTTTGGTTCCTTCTGCTTACCGGCTTGTTGAGCGCGGAGAACACGGATCAATTGAAAGCGAGCATCATTACGCTTGCCATCGTCGCTCCGTTCACTCTGTTTCCTTCGACGTCGGCCATGTTCTCGTTAGCCCGCAAATGGGTGTTGGGAGACACGGACGTCCCGCTCTTCAAAACGTTCTTCCGCAGCTACAAGCAGAACTACGTTCAAGCGATGATCGGCGGCGTGTTCTACGCGCTGTTGTTCGCGATCATGATTATCGATTTCCAAGTGTATCTGAAGCAGATGAACGGCTTCGCGATTATCGCGTATTTGTTTATTGCCCTGATGGTGCTGTTGCTCGTTTCTTTGTTGCACTTTTTCTCTCTGTTGTCTCATTTTCATATGAAAACGATTCAACTACTCAAAAACGCGCTGATCTTGACGATCGGACGTCCGATTCGCTCGCTCATGATGGCGGTCGGAACCGTGGCGATACTGTTTATCAGCTTGCCGAAACAATTGGGCGGCATGAACTTTACGTTCCTCATCCCGTTTTTCTTCGGCAGCGTCATCGCGGTCTACACTTACTTTAACTTCAATATCATCATCCAGAAAATGATGCTGTTGAAGGATGCAGAAACCGAGTCGGACGATGGACGAGCTTCCGATTCCGAAGAAGAGAGCGACGCGTCCGAAGAAGATCGGCTGCATCAGAAGTAGACCCAAGGCTAACCATTTTACTTTTGCGTTCCGCGTGCTTATAATGAGAATACTCCTGCCTTGTGCGTTACGGCGCTTAATTGTTTTGAACCAATGTTTGTTTCCAGGGAGCTCTACATCGCCCGGTAGCTGACATGCCCCCGAAAAGGGAAGTCAAAAGCCGGTCTGCGGGCACCCACCTGCCAAAGCAGGTTCAGAAACATGCACGTCGGACGGCATAGGCGGGTTTTCTCTATCCTTGGACGTTTTGCCCCGAGGCGAGGCGTGGACAGGCATATAGCAGCGCCAAGGGTATCCGGAGGGAGAGAGGGCATTGAAACGATTTTTGATCGGTTTAATCCGCAGCCACGAGAATACGAGCGATAAAGCGAAGGATCCCAAGCTGAAGTCACATTATTATCGGCTTTCGAAAGACCGTACCTGGGAAGAAGTCAGCACCATTTTGAAAAAAATGAAGGGCTACAAAGTTCTTCACGAGGTACAGAACGTCGGAGAAATCGTGGTGGAGAAGAAATCGATGTCCGGTCGCACGATGGACATTACGATTCAGGTGGTCGGTACGAGCCCCGTCAATACGGCCGTCGACATATACTCCGCGTCCCGCGGATCGCTCGGCGACTTGGGAGCCAACTACCGGAACATCCAGGAGATTTATTCCGTTCTCGACAAGAAGTTATCTTCCTACAAATTATAACGCGGCTTCATCATAAAAAAGGCGAGGAAGGCGAATGCCTTTCCTCGCTTTTTTATACCGGATTTCATCGGGGTTAGATCAAGCTCTTCACGGCGGCGACCGCCGCTTCGTAGTTCGGATGCTCCGTCATTTCGTTCAGCACTTCGACGTAGGTGATCTTGTTGTCGCCGTCGAGAACGAAGATCGCTCTCATGTCGAGGTGGAGTTCCTTGATGAAGACGCCGTAAGCTTTGCCGAACGCGTTATCCTTGTAATCGGACAGCAGCACGACGCGGTCGACGCCGGCAGCGCCGCACCAGCGGGCTTGAGCGAAAGGAAGATCCGCGCTTACGGTAAGGATGACGACATTGTCGCCGAGCTTGGAAGCTTCTTCGTTGAAACGGCGAGTTTGCGCGTCGCAAACGCCAGTGTCGATCGAAGGAACGACGCTGATCAATTTGACTTTGCCGGCGTAGTCTTGCAGGGAAGCTGTTTCGAGCAGGTTCTTGTTAATAGTAAAGTCCGGAGCGATATCTCCCGCCGACAGCGTGGGGCCTACGAGCGTGATGGGATTGCCCTTCAAAGAAACGGAACGTTCTTGGGACATTTCGGTAATCCTCCTTATGGATGGTTTTGCCGTAATTATTATAATCGTTATCGAATACCGTTGTCCAATCGTTGGATGACGATCCGGGACGTTCGGAGAGGGCGGTCAACATGGAACTGAGGCAGTTGCAATATTTCGTTCAAGTCGCCCGGCTGCAGCACGTGACGAAAGCGGCGGAAGAGTTGCACGTGGCGCAATCCGCCGTCAGTCGGCAAATTCACCGGCTCGAGGAAGAGCTTGGCGTTCGCCTGTTCATGCAGCGGGGCAGGAACGTTCAATTGACCCCGGTAGGGCAGCTGTTCCTGCGACGGGCGGAGACGGTACTCGGCGACCTGGATCGCGCGGTTCTGGAAATTCACGAGTTCCTCGACCCGGAAGTCGGAGAGATCCGCTTGGGTTTTCCTCACAGCCTCGGCATTCATCTCGTTCCGCAAGTGGTGGCGGCTTTCCGCAAGCTTCATCCGAACGTGAAATTTCGATTCCGGCAAGGGATGTATCCTTCGCTCATCCGGGACGTCGTAGACGCCGAAGTCGACATCGCCTTCATCTCCCCGTTTCCGGAGAAGAACGGGCATGTGACGGGAGAGATCGTGCTTACCGAGGAACTGTTCGCGATCCTGCCGGACTCCCATCGTCTGGCGAAGGCGGAATCGATCAAGCTAAGCGAGTTGAAGGACGAGACTTTCGTTCTGTTCGGATCCGGGTATTCGCTTCGTCCGATCGTGTGGGATGCTTGCAAAGAAGCGGGCTTCACGCCGAATATCGGTTTCGAGGGAGAGGAGTCGGGAACGATCCGCGGGCTTGTCGCCGCCGGCATGGGCGTCAGCCTGCTGCCGGAGATGGCCATGTTCGAGACGAGTTCGATGATGCCGGCCGTCGTGCAAATCAGCGAACCGCGCGTGACGAGGACGATCGGTCTGATTCGCCGTTCCGGCGAGAAGCTGCCGCTCGTCGTTCGGATGTTCCACGAGTTTCTGATCGAGTTTTTCAAAACCCAAAACAAGTCGCCGTGACGATACGAAAGCAGAAAACCCCGCCATCCCGGCGGGGTTTTTGTTGCTGGCTTTTGCTGTTAATCATCATTGCTTCTGTTGAACATCCAAATATATTCAAGCAATTGGAGGACCGACATTAATGCGGCGGCTACGTAAGTGAGCGCGGCTGCGTTTAATACTTTGGCAACGCCGCCTTCTTCATGGTTTCTGATATATCCATTGCCAACGAGAATATCGCGCGCTCGCGAAGAGGCGTTATACTCCGTTGGGAGAGTGACCACTTGGAACAGAACTGCCGCGAAATAGGCGATAATCCCGATGAGCAATAAGCCGGGAAGTTTAAAAAGGAAACCTCCGATCAGAAGGAACGGGGCGATATTCGAAGTCAATCTAACCGTCGGAAACATCTTGTGTCGAAAAACAAGCATCGGATAGGAAACTTTATCTTGGATAGCGTGTCCGCATTCGTGCGCCGCAACCGAGATGGCAGCTATCGTCGATTCGTAATAAACGGATTGCGACAATCGGACGGTTTTCGCAATGGGGTCATAATGGTCCCCCAATGCATTGCTGCCCTGGATGGGTTCGATAGGGACATGGTGCAAACCGTTTACATCTAAAATTCGTCTGGCCACGTCATACCCCGTCATACCAGACTCGGGTCTTACTTTGGACCATTTGTTGAATGTGCCTTTCACCCGACTGCCTGCCCACATACTTAAGACAAACGCAAGCAAGATTGGCACTGTCCAAGGGGTAAAGAACATATCGGTTACCTCCGTTTCATGGAACGAGTTGACGCGCACCTTAAGCGTCACATGAGATTATTTTTCCCCAGAAGCAACAATAATGCTTCGATGCACGCGGCGGTCTGGGGAGTGATGGCTTGGAACAACCGCTTAGCTTGTTGGGGCTTGAGTTGATCCAGTACCGGCTCGAGTTCCTTGACTTCGCGTTCCAGTTGAGCGAGATGGGAATGCAACTCGGACAGCTTGCGCGTTACCGCCTCGTCAGGAACGACGCGGTTCAAGGAAGCGAATTGTTCCCGTATTTCTTCTAATGTGAACTTCTGCGCCTTCAACTGTTCAATACGGCGGATTCTCGATATAGTTTCATCGTCGTAGAGTCTGTAATTGCCCGTAGATCTCTTCGCCGGAGCGAGAAGGCCCAGACCGGTATAATAATCGATCGTTCGCGGGCTTATGCCGGCCAGCGCGGAAAGCTCTCCGATCCGGTAAAGGCGCCCTGCCTTAGACGTACCGTTCCGCATCGTTCAACCCTTCCTTCCTCTATATCGCTTGATGTTTCTATCATACAAAATGGCGAACTGTACAGTCAAACGTGATGCTTCCGCTCGAAATGCATGTCGTTAACGGTTTTCGCGAACGATCTCATGATGAGTGGTATGTTAACTCACATAAGGTTGAAAAAACTCAGCCTATGGGACAAATGGTCTATATGGTATGAATTAGGCGGGTAAGGGTCTAAATCTTAACATTAAACGCTATACATACCCTTAATGTTAGATTTTTGGCGTAATTCCTGAATTTTTTTACGGAAAGCGTATTGTCAAATCATGAAGATCAACCTATAATGACACTAAGCCTTTCTTAATATGTCATGAAACATTACACGTAGGGAGTGGTCGTAGTGGTTAAGAAAAGTTTGATCTCGGTGGGCGCGCTTTTGCTGCTCTTCCCGACAATGGCATTCGCGGATGATCCGTCCGCAGGCACGCTGAACATGGGTCTGAACGCACTGTGGGTCATGCTTGCCGGTATTCTGGTCCTACTCATGCAAGGCGGATTCATCCTTCTCGAAGCAGGATCGACCCGGATGAAAAACGCGGGCCACGTCGCCGGCAAAACGATCTTCACGCTCGGCCTCGGCTCCATCGTTTATTGGGCGGTCGGCTACGGCATCAGCTTCGGCAGCGAAGCATCAGAATCGTTGAACAAATTCATGGGCGTCGGCAGTTTCTTCTTTGATCCGGCTGTCGCTTCCACGGACGGTTCGACGCCGACGACCATCTTCTTCATCTTCCAACTGGCGTTCGCCGCCGTATCGCTCTCGATCGCATGGGGCGGATTCGCGGAACGCGCTAAATTGTCTTCCTACCTCATCTTCACGCTCTTCTTCGTATCCGTCATCTACCCGGTCATCGCGCACTGGATCTGGGGCGGCGGCTGGCTCGCCAAAGACGGAGCACAAGACTTCGCGGGTTCCACAGTCGTTCACTTGACGGGTGCCATCGGCGCTCTCGCGGCTACGATCTTGCTTAAGCCTCGTATCGGCAAGTTCAACAAAGACGGCTCCGCGAACGAAATTCTCGGTCATAACCAAGTGTTCACGGCGCTTGCCGTATTGCTCTTGTGGGTTGGCTGGTTCGGATTTAACGCAGGCAGCACGGTTATGGTAGCCGACGGATTCTTCGGTTACGTCGCGTTCAACACGCAACTCGGCGCGGCTGCGGGCGCGGTAGCGGCACTTCTGATCTCTTGGCTCGTCACGGGCAAAGCCGACATCACGGCGATGCTGAACGGCGCTCTCGCAGGCCTTGTCGCCATTACCGCATCTTGCGCGTTCGTAGAGCCTTGGGCGGCCGTCGTTATCGGTCTTGTCGCCGGCGTGCTCGTCTTCTTCAGCGCTAAGTTCTTCGAGAAAATCAAAGTCGACGATCCGATTTTCGCGCTTTCCGTACACGGCGCGGCAGGAGTTTGGGGAACTTTGGCGAATGGTTTGTTTGCAACGGAAGAATTGTCTGCCAAAGTAGCTATTGGCCAAGCGGGCTTGTTCGAAGGCGGCGGTTGGCACCAATTGGGCGTTCAAGCGGAATCGGTTCTCGTGTGCGGCGCTTTCGCGTTCGTCGCTTCCTTCATCGTCCTATGGGTCGTGAAACAAGTAATCGGCTTCCGCGTAACGGAAGAACAAGAGATCATCGGTCTCGACTTGAGCGAACACGGCAACTACGGTTATCCGGAACAAATGAAAAAAGCCGGCACATCGGTATAAGGTAAGCTCAAGATTCGGCCGGCGTATTCACAGGAGGGGTATAAACCGCATGTTCAATCCCATCAGGGAGAAGCGGTTGCTGGACATCGAAGGCGCCGACAATTTGACCGAATTGACATCGGTTAGACAAAGAGAACAATACCGGTTGGCGACGGAGCTGTCGACCTCTCCGGCGGCTGCGGTGGTCGAGTCGTTAAACGAACTGCATGACGCCTTGATCGCGAGAACGATCGCGCTGGCGGAGTACGATCTGGCACGGTTGGGGCTTGGCGCCCCACCCGTGCCTTATACGTATATGCTGTTCGGCAGCGGCGGGCGACACGAGCAGACGACCTACAGCGATCAGGATAGTTGTCTCATCTATGCCGACGCTTCCGACGTGGACGAAGCGGCGCGGTATCGGGCCTATTTTTCCCGCTTATCCGAGAAGATCGTGAACGATTTAATAACGATTCAATATCCGCCCTGCGAAGGTAACGTCATCTCGTCCAATGCCGAATGGTGCTTGCCCCTAAGCGGATGGGAAGAAAAGATCGACAGATGGTTCGCCGAACCGGGCTGGGAGAACGTGCGATACTTGCTGATCGTCGCGGACGCGAGGCGCGTATACGGCGACTCGGCGCTGGCCGACAAAGCGAAAGACCGGTTCTTCGGAGACGTGTTGAGCCGTCCCGTCATCGCCAAGCGAATGATGGAAAACACGATTCGCCACAAAGTTCTCGTAGGCGTATTCGGCCAATTGCTAACGGAAGAATACGGCGAAGACGCAGGAAGCTTGGACGTCAAGTACGGCGCGTACATTCCGATGGTGAACGCCTTCCGGTTGCTGGCCATTCAAGCGGGCATCCGCGAGACGAGCACGCTTGGGAGAATCGAGCGATTGCGGCAAGCGAAGCTGCTTAGCGACGAGGAGGCGGCGGAGTATGCCGAAGCCTTCACGTTATTTCTGAAGATCAGGCTGTTCACGGCGACGCCGGACGACGCCGGACGGTTGACGGCTTCCGGTAAAATCCCGGCCGAGAAGCTGACGAAGGAACTGAGAACGGTGCTGAAGAAGGCGCTCAAAGCCGGAAAAAAGATTCAACGAAGAGTGCAAAGGGAGATGCATGACCGCTTCGGCGGGAGGTGAAAGAGATGAAGGAACCCAAAGATACGAATTCGATGGGGAGAATGTGGAACTTATACAAGATGGGTGGGATTACCCCCGCCATCGCTTCCATGCTCGGTTCGACGAACGCCCAGCAGATGGCCTTCATCCGTTCGATGTCTCGGGACCAGCGTAAGGAAAGCTCCATGGAGCTGCAGCTCTCGGAGATGGAAGCCGTCGTGTTCGACTTGGAGACGACCGGGTTCTATCCGTACAACGGCGACGAGATCATCTCGATCGGCGGCGTCATTATTCGCGGAGGGAATTTCGACGAGGCGGAACCGTTCTATCGGCTCGTTAATCCGAAACGGAAAATTCCGCGGCATATTACGGAGCTTACCGGCATTACGAACGAGATGGCGGACAACGCGCCGGACTTGATGCAGGGGCTTCACGATTTCATGGACTTCGTCGGTAAAAGGGTATTGATCGCTCACGGCAGCGGGCACGACAAGCAATTCCTGAACAGCGCGTTATGGCGTACCTCCAAGGTGAACCTGACTCATCGCATTATCGATACGATGATGATCGCGAAATGGCTTGACCCGAAAGCGGTGCATTACGGCTTGGACGAAGTACTGGAGCGTTTCGGCGTCGAAGTGACGACGAGGCACCATGCGTTGCATGATTCGATCATGACGGCTAAGCTCTACTTCAAATTCCTTAAGCTGATTCTAGACAGGCAAGTCACGACGTTAGGCGAGCTTTACGCTTATTTAAGCCGGCACTGACGGACAATCGCCCATTACGGCTATTCCCTTGAGATGCGAAGCGGATCCCAACGGTCATCGGCATGATGACGGTGATACACGGCAATCCCGCGCTCGGCAGGCGAAACGCCGACTATCCAATACGTCCGCCACGGAAGCGATCCGTTCATGTCCCGTTGGCTGGGCAAGACCGATTCTTCGGGGTGGGAATGGAAGAAACCAACGATCTCTCGTTGGTTTTTTTGCGCTTCGAAGATGACGGATACCCAATCTTCGGGGTGAAACGCGAATCGTCTTTCGGGCGAGATGGCGGCATTGCGAACGAGACCGAACGCATCCGCGACGATTGCGTCGTCAGTCGCCGTACCATAGACGACGCCGCAGCATTCGAGCGGCAACCTCGCCAATGCGGCGGAGATCAAATCGTTTTCCAACTCTTCGCTTAATCGTACGATCATCCGCTCGTCCCCGCTTTCGTCCGCTATACGTTCAGTATGTCGAATCGAACGGGCGATGGCAACATGCGATCGCGGCTTTATTGGACTTGCTTGCCGGGTTTGACGAGGAAGAACACAAGCCCCAGGGCGACGAGGGACAATGCGGAAACGGTGATGAACACGAGCTGATGGGATTTGGCCATCATCCAGCCGAATAAGGGAGGACCGAACGCCACTCCGAAAAATCGCAAGCTGCTGTAAAGAGAGGTGATCATGCCTCGCTCGGCTTTCTCGACGGCGCCCGTGATCATCGTGTTCAGGCAAGGGAGGAGCAGGCCGGTACCGATGCTGCTGAAGGTCAACAACCCGATGAAGACGTACAAATTGGTATTAAACCAAATGGCCAGTGCGAGAGAAACGACCATCAATGCCAGACCGATGTTCATGAGCCAGCGCATGAGAATGCCGTTCTTTCGAATTTTCGTGCCCGTCACGTAGGCGGTCGCCACCATGCCGAGCAGCGGAATCGCAAGAACGAAGCCTTTGCGTACCCCTTCGATGGAATAAGGCGGCTTCTCGAGAATGTCGGAGAGGAAGAAAAGCACGCCGAACAGGATAAACAAGGCAAGCGAGCCGCCGAAAAAGGAAGCGACGAGCCAGCGCCCGTTTTTGGCGAATATTTTTTTGACGGAACCGACGTATTGTTTAATCGGCTTCGGCTCATCATTCTTGGCCGGTTCTTTAATGAGGAAAATCATGGCGAGCAAGGAGAGCGCGCAGAAAACGGGGAATGCGAAAAAGGCGGCGTACCAGACGATCAAGGCTAGCAAAGAACCCAAAATGGGACTGACGACTTTGCCCGTGCCGTTCGCCGCTTCGATAAGCCCTAACGCTTGGCTTTCCTGCCCGTCCTTATAGAGATCTCCGACTAGCGCCATAGCGATCGGGGCGGTGCCCGCCGCGCCGAGTCCTTGTAACGCTCTCGCCCCGATGAGAACGCCGTAGGAATCCCATACGACGCCGAATCCCGCCAGAATGCCCGCTCCTCCGTAAAGAATAAGCGACGGGACGATGACCGCTTTACGGGAGAATCGGTCGGACAAGTAACCGGCGATCGGAATGATAAGTGCGGCCGCGATGGAAAACAGGCTGATGACGAGACTCGTCTGAAATTGACTGATGCCGAGCTTGGCGCGAAGCGTCGGCAAGATCGGTACGAGCATGGAATTGCCGAGCACGAGCACGAGGGGAACGGTCGAGAGGGCGACGTATTCTTTGCTTTTGCTTTTGCCTTTTCCTTTTCCTTGATCGGCCTCATTTCCTCCTCGGCTTGCGCCTCCGGACCGGTCGTCAATATCGCTCGTAAAGGTGATCGTCAGCCTTCGCCGGGATTTCGTGGATACCGCCAATGCAATGCCTCCTTGCGACTAATCGCGTCCTTATCGGACGCGCGGGTTCGAACATCGCTCCGATGGATAACGGAATTAACCTTCCCGGGAGAGGTGACGGATATGCGAATTCCGGCCCGAAACGGTTGGAACGGGCGGGCGAATGGGGTATGATAAGAGAAACATCATCGAGCGGGAAGAGTGATTCGCGATATGAAAAAGAACGTATTGATCTTAATCGCCGTGCTCGCGGTAGCCGCGGCGGCTTGGATATGGGATTCTCAAGGGAACGCCTCCGGCAAGGTGGCGGACAGCGCGGTAGAAGGCAACGCCAATTCGGACATTCCGTCCGCGCCGTCGCCGAAGGATAATCGTTACGCGCCCCCGATTTCGCTATCCAGCCTGGACGGGGCATCGAAGTACGAGATCGGCGGGAAACGCGACAAGGCGATGATCGTCAATTTCTGGGCGGCCTGGTGCGGCCCGTGCGAGAAAGAAGCGCCTGAGCTCAAGTCGATCTACGAGGACCACAAAGATAAATTGGATTTGTACGCGGTAAACGCGACGAAATACGACAAGCTCAGGGAAGCGAAAGATTTCGTCAAGGAACAAGGCTTCGATACGTTTCCCGTCCTGACGGATCCGGAAGGCGATGGCGTCGATCTGTACAAAGTGTCGTATTTCCCCGTCAGCTTCATTATCGATCGGGACGGCGTCATTCGCCACCGCGTCGAGGGAATCATCGACAGGAAGCAATGGGAACAATATTTGGCTGACGTGCTGTAACGGAATGAAAAAAAGGGAGGCCGCGGCAAGCCGCGGCCTCTCTTTTTTAACGAATCAGTGATTCGACAAGCCGTGAGTCCCGCCGACGAACTCGGGCACGTATTCGTCCTTGTCCATGCCAAGCAAGGCATAACGGATGCTATCGATGAGCGCTTCCCAACTGGCTTCGATGACGTTGGAAGAAACGCCGACCGTGCTCCACGTGTCTTTGAAGTTGGTCGATTCGATCAACACGCGGACTTTGGCGGCCGTCGTGTCTTTCTCGTCGAGCACCCGGACTTTGTAATCCGACAGATGTATGTCGCGAATGCCGGGATAGTATTGAACAAGCGCTTTGCGAAGGGCATTGTCGAGCGCGTTGACCGGCCCGTTGCCTTCCGCGACGGTGTACACTTGCTCGCCCGCGACCGAAAGCTTCACGATTGCCTCCGTCACCATGGCGCCGCCTGTCCGTTCGACCATGATTTTGAACGAGTCGACGATAAACGCTTGCGCCGTACCGCCGTATGCGTCTCTCAGCAGCAGCTCCAAGGAAGCGTCCGCGCCCTCGAATTGATAGCCTTGGTGCTCCAATTCTTTGATCCTATCGATGACTTCGCGGGATTTCATGTTCTCCGGGTTCACGTCGAGTCCCATTTCCTGCGCCTTGGACAAAATATTGCTCTGTCCCGCAAGCTCGGATACGAGCACGCGTTGCTTATTGCCGACGAGGTGAGGCTCGATATGCTCGTACGTCTTCGAATCCTTCATGATCGCGGAGACGTGGATGCCGCCCTTGTGCGCGAAAGCGGCGTTGCCGACGTAGGGCTGGTTCACCGGCATGTGAACGTTCGCGATCTCGCTCACGTAACGCGCGACGCCCGTCAACGATTTCAGTTGCTCGTCGCTTACGCAACCGTAACCCATTTTCAACTGCAACGTCGGAATGATCGAACAGAGATTGGCGTTGCCGCAACGTTCGCCGTATCCGTTGATCGTGCCTTGGATTTGCCTTGCTCCGGCCGCGACGGCCGCGAGCGTGTTCGCGACGGCAAGCTCGCAGTCGTTGTGCGTATGGATGCCGATCGGGGCGTCGATCTCGCGCACGACGCGGGAGACGATCTCGCCGATCTCGCCGGGAAGCGTGCCGCCGTTCGTATCGCACAGGACGATCCACGCCGCGCCGGCTTCTTTCGCTTTGGAGAGCGCCGCCAGCGCGTACTCCGGATTCGCTTTGAATCCGTCGAAGAAATGCTCCGCGTCGAACAACGCTTCCATGCCGCTATTCTTCACGTAAGCGAGAGACTCGTTGATCATCGCGAGGTTTTCCTCGAGCGTCGTCTGCAAGGCCGTATGGACGTGGAAGTCCCACGACTTGCCGACGAGCGTCGCCGCCCGCGCGCCGGATTCGATCAGATGCTTCAGGTTAACGTCATGCTCGCAAACGCTGTTTTTCCTTCTCGTGCTGCCGAAGGCGGTCAGCTTGGCGTTCAAGTTCAATTCCCGGACGCGCCGGAAAAACTCGATGTCCTTGCTGTTGCTGCCTGGATTGCCGCCTTCGATATAGTGGACGCCCATGGCGTCTAGCTTCAGCGCAATTTTGACTTTGTCCTCAGCGGTTAGGCTGATGCCTTCGCCTTGCGTTCCGTCGCGCAAGGTCGTGTCGAAAATCCAAAGGGGAGTTGACATGCGTAACCGTAAAGCCTCCTTAAGTAAAAAACAGGTGAAACTATTATACCATGGCGACCATCAAATGTAGAGGGCAACCGCGTTGCGGGCGGGTTCTTCGCACCGTTATAATGGGATTCGATAGGATGGGAGGCGCGCGCGTGAACAGGAGCGAAAACAAGGGGCGAGTCATACTGCATATCGACATGAACGCGTTTTATTGCTCCGTTCACGCCGCGGAGCAACCCGAGATGTATCGAGGCAAGCCGACGGCGGTCGCCGGCAGCGTGGAGCTTCGCAAAGGGATCGTCGTGACGAGCTCGTACGAGGCGAGGGCTCGCGGCGTCAAGACGGGCGCGACGGTAAGACAGGCGCTAACCGCGTGTCCCGATTTGATCCTGATCCGCCCGGATTTCGATTTGTATCGCAAATACAGCAAGGGCTTCATGCGAATCGCCGGCAACTATACGCCGCTAGTGGAGGCGGTGTCCATCGATGAGTGTTATTTGGACATCACGGGCAGCTCCCAATTCGGATCGCCCGTGCAGATCGCGGAAACAATCGCTCGCAGGGTGAAAGAGGAGCTTTCGTTGCCGTGCTCGATCGGCATCGCCCCGAACAAGCTGCTCGCGAAGATGGCGTCGGACATGCGCAAGCCGGACGCGATTACGATCCTGAGACGCCGCGAAGTGCCGAAGCTGCTGTGGGACAAGCCGTGTCAGACGTTGTTCGGTATCGGCGCCCGCACGGCGGACAAGCTTTCCCGACTCAATATCCGCACGATCGGAGATTTGGCGGCGGCGGACGAAAGTCTATTGCTCGACCGGTTCGGCGTCTACGGCGGGTGGATGAAGCAAGCCGCTCACGGCATCGACGAATCTCCCGTGCAGCCGCTCCACGAGGCGCCGAAATCGATCGGCCATACGACGACGCTGCCGGCGGATCTGACGGAGCGGGAACAATTCCGGCGCGTGCTGCTTAATTTGGCGGACCAGACGACGCGGCGGCTGCGGCATCAAAAAATGGTGTGCGTCACCGTGCAAATCACGATCCGCGATCCGGACATGAAGACGATTACCCGTTCATCGACGCTGGACGGGCCTTCGGAAACGATCGACGACGTGTACCGCGTCGCGTGCCGGCTGATGGACGCCCATTGGAAGGAAGGGAGTCCGGTCCGATTGCTGGGCATTACGTTGCAAGGGCTGACGCCCAAAAAAGACACGCCGCTCCAGCTCGATTTATTTTCGTACGAAGAGAGCCCGAAAAAGGATCGTTTGACGACCGCGATGGATATTCTAAGGGATAAGTACGGCGAAAGCGCGGTACTGACCGCCGGCATGCTGGGAGACGATCCCTCCACGCTCATCCGCAACAAGAAGCTGCGGGGCACGTCGCTCCAGAAGGATTTTCTCAGGGAAAATCCGGACGCGACGGACAAGGAAAAATAAGGCTTCCGGAAGAGGCGTCCGCCGTTTTTTTTCGTTTGATCTTAGCTTGGTTTTGTATTATATTGAACAGTAGTGGACTACTATTGTTTACGACTCGGACGATATATAGGAGGGTATTTCATGGCTAAGTACACTTACGTAGATAAAGACACGTGTATCGCGTGCGGCGCATGCGGAGCAACGGCCCCTGACATTTACGATTACGACGACGAAGGCTTGGCGGAAGTCATTTACATGAGCGACGGCAACCACGGCAATACGGAAATTCCGGAAGATCTGTACGACGATCTCCAGGACGCTTCCGACGGCTGCCCGACGGATTCCATCAAGATCGCGGACTCGAAGTTCAATATGTAACTTGAAACGTTATGCGGGAAGCCCTTTTCTAGGTCAATACGACTAGAAAAGGGCCTTTTTGTCATGGGAACCGTGACCCGCGTCATGAAAGTCACTTTTTAGACAAAATACAACAAAAATCCTAAGCCCTAAGCTATAATGAAAGGAATAATGGAATCATTTACATAAGGCGGGCGGATCATTCTTGAAAGAAAGAATTAAGAGAATCGCGATCGTGCTTAACGCGCTGTTGTTGATCGTCGTTTACTTTCTATATCACGGGGACAGGCTGCAGAGAATCGACAATCTGTTATTCGATTATTCGATGAATCAAAACGCCGGGCATTTGGAAAATACGAAAATCGTCGTCGTCACGATCGACGACGCGTCATTAAAAGAATTGGGCAGATTCCCGTGGAGTCGCGCCGTATACGCGCCGTTCCTGGCGAACCTGAATCAGCCGGGCAACGAGCCGAAAGCGATTGCGTTCGATATCGTGTTCAGCGAGGAGAGCGATAATCCCGACGACGACATGGCGTTCGCGGAGGCTCTTGCCCAATTTCAGAACGTCATTCTTCCGAACGTCGGCATTATGGGAGACGTGTTCAGCACCTCAATCGCGAAGAGGGATGCGCTCATTCAGGCTCAGAACGTCGTCAGGCCCTACGAGATGTTCGCGGATCTGGTCCAGCAGGCCCACATTAACCGCGTTTCGAGCCCGGACGGCGTTATCCGGCAAACTTGGCTGAAGATTCAAGGCCCGGACGGAGAAATCATTCCTTCTCTCGCCTACAAGGCGGCGGAGATGGCGGGCGCGGATCTGAGCAAGTACGAAGAGATGACAGATCCGAAGAAAACGAAGGAAAACGTCGCGAAAAACACGATCACGATCGACTATCAGCTGGAGACGGACGATTTTACGACATTCTCGTTCGTGGACGTGCTTAACGGCGACATTCCCGCGGATTGGTTCAAAGACGCGATCGTTTTCGTCGGATTTTCGGCGGTCGGCTTGTCCAGCGACGGGGGACAAGACACGGCGGTGACGCCGATCGAGAAAAATATCAAGCTCGTTTACGCCCATGCGAATATCGCCAACCAGTTACTGACGGGCACCGCGGTCACTTACGCGCCTAACGGGGTGGAACTGGCGATCGCCGCTTTATTATTTGGTCTGTTTATTTTCCTCCCATGGAGATTAAAGAATATTTATTCCATTTTGATTTTCTTGGCGGTATTCGCCGGCGTGCTCTACGCGCAATTCGCGATTTACGAAGGGGCTTCGCGTCACGTCAACGTCGTCTATATGCTGCTCGCGATGATACTCGCCTACTTGGCGAACGTCTCGCTAAAATCCTATATGGACAGCGTTCAGAAGAGCTTCGTGACCCGGCAGTTCGGTCGCTATATTTCTCCCGACCTCGTCAAGCAGATCGTCGCGCAGGATATCGACATCAAGCTCGGCGGCGACTTGAAGATGATCACGATCTTGTTCCTCGATATACGCGGATTCACGCCGCTGTCCGAGAAGCTGACGCCGCCGGAGCTCGTCGATACGCTCAACACGATGTTCAACATGATCACCGAGACGACGTTGCGTAACGAAGGGACGATCGATAAGTTTATCGGGGACGCGGCGATGATCCTGTTCAACGCCCCTCTTGACGTCGCGGAGCACGAGCGGATGGCGGTCAAGACGGCCTACGAGATTCAGCAAGGAATGAACAAGATCCGCGATCAGATTCTGGAGAAATACCAGTGCGAGGTTAACGTCGGCATCGGCATTCATGCCGGCAACGTCGTCGTCGGCAACATCGGTTCATATTTACGGGTCGACTACACGGCGATCGGAGACAACGTGAACATCGCGGCGAGGATCGAATCGCAGACGAAAAAAGGACAAGTACACGTGTCAGAGCAAGTGTACGAGAAGACGAAGGACTTCTTCCGATTCGACGAAGGAGAAGACCGGATGTTCAAAGGAAAATCCCATCCGATACGAGTGTATGAAGTGCTCGGCGTCGCGGAATAGCATTGTACCGAAAAGAGTGAAGAGGAGAGATACGACATGAGAAAACACACGATTCGACTGATGGCGCTGTTGCTTGCGCTGTTGCCGGTGTTAGCCGTGTTCGCGAACGAGACGTCCGCCGCGACGTCGCGCGTAGGCATCGTCAAGGAACTGAAGGGTACAGTTAAAGTCAAAAAGTCGGGCGGTTCCAAGGAATTTACCGCGTTCAAGAAAATGAGCCTGAACGAAGGAGACGTTCTTCTGGTCGGAACGGACGGATCGGCGGTGCTTCAATTCGCCAACGGTACGTCGGAGGACGACCAGATGGTCGTTGCGCCGAATACGACGCTGACGTTCTCCAAGCTGTCCGACAGTAATGGGACGACGACCAAAGTCAGCATGTTGAAAGGCTCCGTCTGGTCCAGCGTCAAGTCGATCAAGAACAAGGAAGACGAGTTTACTCTTGAGACGCCGACGGCCATCATGGGCGTCCGAGGCACGAATCTATTCATCGGGGTTAATCCGCTGACGGGCGATTCGATCTACGCGATCGCGTCCGGCTTCGGCGTAATTCACCCTAAGAATTCGAACGCTCCGGGTAACTCGGGTACCTCGACGTCGGGTGGTGACTTGACGTTGTCGCCTTTTCAACAAGTCACGTTGGAAAATCAACAAAACGGCGGGTCTAACACGCCGCCGAGCGACGACGACATCATTCCGTTCGATATTCAGGATCTGATCGATCAGGCGAACCCGACGGTCATCAAGAACATCATCGATTACAAGGAAGCGATCGATAAGGAAAACGAGCAGTACGTGAACAGGCTCAGAGAGGAACTGAAATCGAATCAACAGCAACCTTCGGGTCAGCTTCCGTTGCCTCCGGGCGTCGATACGGAACAAGATCTTAACCGTTTAGAGAAAAACTTGGACAAGATGGTCACTTACCTTCTGAAACAAGCGGTTCAAAACAATAAGATCGGAATGAACGAACTAGAGAAGCTCGTAGACAAGGCCAACGAAACGTTGACGAAGAAGATTGATTTGGACGACGACGCGTCTCTCGAGCTGACGGATGCGGAGAAGAAAAAATTAGAGGAAATGGAAAAAAGGCAACAAGAAAGAGAAGAGCAGCTGAGGAAGCAAAAGGAAGAAGAGGAATTGCAACGCAAGCAAGACGAAGCGGCTCAAAAAGCGTTAGAGCTAAAAAAGGAGCTCGAAGAAGCGAACAAGAAGGCTCTGGAAGAACAGGCGAAGAAAGCGATGGAAGAATACGAGAGACAGCTTAGCGAGCTTGAGAAAAAGCAGTTCGAGGAAGAGAGCAAGAAGCGCGAGGAAGAGCTTAATCAACAGACGGCTAGTCCGAGTACGAGCGCAAGTCCGAGTCCGAGTACTGGGACAGGGTCGGGCGGGGGTGTCGTCACGCCTGCTTATAACAATCCGCTAAACGAACTGCACGTCGCTTATTTAACGTATGATTTGTCATCTGCTTCGCCGTCGCCATCACCGGTTTATTCAAGCATTCCAATGACGGACAATCAGTCTCAATATACTTTTGAACTTCCTGACGAAATTCCATTACTTAATATCATTAATCTGGCTCCCGTATTGGAAAGCGGGACGGATCTCGTCAAAGTCGAGATTAACGGAATTCCGGCGGAGATTTCTACCGATAGCTTGTTCAGCGGGTATGGAATAAATAAATATTTCTTTGTTGAGCTGCCTCAAACGGTTAATGATATCGTTATTACGGTCAAAACGTCCGGCAGCAGCATTCTTCGAACCGTTACTCTCCGAGTGAATCGTCCATCCTTGCCGGAAGGGATGAGTTGGGATATCCAGACTGGGGGAACGACGCTTCCATGGGACACGCACGACGTTTATCAGTCTATTGCGCATGTAGAGACCGAGAACGATGTATCATCGATCAACTTCGTTACAAATAATGGCATTTTTGATACTGTTGAAGTGACTTGCGCTTGCGAGGGAGTAAATATCTCTGGATTGACCGTTTCCAATTTGGTAGAGAATAAAACCTATTTGTTCCATCTTAAATTCAATAAGGGAACGACATGGTTGTTTACGAGCATTATTTTTGTAAACGGAACGCCATCAGGTTCGGATTGGGATAGCATAGGCTTAGGAATTCAGGAGCTTCTTAACGGCACATCCATTGCTTCCGAATATGTTCCCGCTACGGATACGATTACCGCTCAAGTCGGCGTCGAGGTCTCGGATCTAGTGGTTGAATTGCCTAGCGGGTATGATTCCGATTACATGATGATCTGGGATTCGGAACAATGGCTAGACGTCGACAGCGGATACGTTACGCTTAAACCCGGTCTTAATCGGTATGAAATTTTCGTTAATTACCTGGGACAATTCCATAAATACAATCTCGATATTACAAGAAATGAAATGCCGACCGGGGTCAGCGAGTGGAATGCAGAGTTTGCGAACGCATCCGCGTCGCCGCTGACTGTAAATATGCAATTAGTAGCTGAATCTGCTGATTACTCCGTAGGAAGCCTTCGATATTATGCGGTTTCGACAAATTCAAATCTGGACGACGTCACGCAGACATTTAAAGTGGACGGCACAATCATATCCAAAATCGACATTACTCAAGGAGAGTATCATAGATGGATTGATGTGACGGAAGCGGATCAGGCTGTATCATTGGAAAAAATATACAATCTTTCGCAGGGATCTCACGAGTATACAGTAAGAATTGATTATATAGATGGACATTCTGAATATTTAAATACGGCGATCTTTGTCGGAGAAATTGAAGCTCCTACGCTTGCAGTAGAAGGCGTTTATGTCGGCGTAGAGTCTTACTATGATGCTACGGTAACCGGTCCAAACGAATATTCCGTTTACCTGCCAGCGGATGAAGACAATCCTGATGGTTATAGTTCTCTGGATCTAAGTCTAAGTTATAATCCCTTTATCTTTACTAAAGTGTACTTTAATGGAGCAGAGGTAGAGCCCGATGGCAATGTCAACGGACTAACAGCCAACGCTGTCAATACGATTAGCGTAACGGTATATGATTTCACCCATACCCGCTTAAGCCAATATTCCATTAAAATCTATAACGCTATTGTCGGTTTTGATCCGAGTGAACTTGCTCTAGATAATCTGATTGAACCTGTGCCTTCCGGAGAAACCGAACACATATTTTGGTACGAGGATGGAGATTCATTTAATTATCCGGGCGGTATCGCGTATGGAGTTGGAACGGTAACCATTCAGCCTATCGCAAGTTCAGTAACGACAATTGTCGGCGTCTTTGACCGATTTGGAAGATTAATTACGGAGAAGTCGGCGGACTCGGGGCAATACGATTTGTCGTATGGAGACTTTAATAACATTGTGGCTTACATCGTAGTTCGCAAGGGAGATATGGTATACCCCACGAAGGTAGTGCTTTCCCCACCCAATTAATCAACCTAGTCCGATAAGGAGTAAAATCGAATGAAAAAGATGACTTATAAAGCATTTACCGCGCTATGTGTATCGATTGGATTACTTGTACCGTCCGCTGCTTGGGCAGCTACCGATGTTACATGGACGAGCTCTTCTAAGCTCTACGAAGTTCGCACGTTAACCGGTAAGTCCGAGATCGGGCACGGTAACGGCGCACTAGGCTCCGCGACGTTCTTCCATCCGAGATCTGCGGTCGTGCTGCCGGACGGAAAGCTGCTTATCTCCGATTCTTCCAATCACTTGCTTCGCACGGTGAGCGTGAACGCTGTTGACGCGTACGCGGGATTAAACTTAGGTGAAGACGCGTCGAATATGCCTATCGGCGGCTACAACGACGATGTGCTTGCGAAATCGGCGTTCGAGCAACCGGAAGGTCTTTCGATCGACGCTCAAGGAAACGTATACGTCGCCGATTCGAAAAACAATGCAATCCGTAAAATCGCTAAAGACGGGAAAGTAACGACGCTCGCGGGCAACGGCTTGATCGGCTCGGCCGATGGAGCAGGAAGCAAAGCGACTTTCTACGAGCCTTCGGACGTTGCGGTCGATGGCAAGGGCAACGTGTTCGTCGCGGATACGCTGAATAACGTGATCAGGAAGATTGCTGCGGATGGCACGGTCACTACATTGACGGCTTCTTCGACAAGAGTCGTTGAATACTTCCCGGGCGCCGTAGATACGGCTGGGGATTTCGCGGAAGGCGCGATCGCATCGGCGAAATTTAACGAGCCAAGCGGACTTGCCATCGACGGCAAGGGCAACCTGTATGTCAGCGATCGAGGCAATCAGAGAATACGCTACATTGATTTCGCGGCCGACAATGTAACGACCGTTGCGGGAGGCGGCGAGCTGGTCAAGCAATCGCCTTATGTGCAAGGCGAATATGCCGACGGCGTTGCTGCTCTAGCGCGATTCAATGCTCCGGAAGGCTTGACGATCGCTTCGGATGGCACGCTTGTCGTAGCCGATAGCCTGAACCACGCGATTCGATTGATCAAGGATGGCAAAGTGTCGACGCTTGCGGGCGTTCCTGCCGAGTATGGCAAGGATGATGGCGTAGCCGGCTCGGCGCAATTCAATCATCCGACGGACGTCGCGATTCTGAATGACGGACGCCTCGTTATCGTGGACGAGCTCGGCAACAAAGTTCGCGTGCTGCAGAAATACGCCAAACCGGCCAACCTTCCGGCTGACAAGGGAATCAAGATCCTCTTGAACGGCGCCTTGATTTCGACAGACGTACCAGCCCAAATGAAATCGAACGCCGTATTGCTGCCGGTTAATGCGGTCGGAACGGCACTCGGATATAAAGTGTCCTTCGACGCGAAGACGAAAGCCGCCGTTCTGACGAAAGGCGAAGCCACGTATACGGTTGCTCCGAACTCGACGTCCGTTACGAAATCCGTCAAAGGAAAAATCGAACAGCTGAAATTAAACGTCCCGACAATGATGGTCAATAACCGTATGTTCTTGCCGGTCCGATTCTTCGCTTCGGAAAGCGGATTGGATATTCAATGGGATGCCGTTGAACGCATCGTCGTTTTACGCTATTTGACTTTCTAATTAACCAGATCATAAAGTCGCATTCAAGCCGATCCTGTCCATGAGGTAATCGGCTTGATTCGTGATGGGTAAAACCCGAACTCTATTAATAGTTAGGAGGTAAAATAATGAAAAAATCGATAATGTATTTATTGTCCTTCCTTGTCCTCATCATCCCGTTATTCGGGAGCGTCGGCAATAATGCATCGGCCGCATCTTCGCGGGTCGCGGTCATCAAAGAAATGAAAGGCATCGTTAAAGTGAAGAAAGCCGGCGGTTCCAAGGAGTTTACAGCGTTCGCCAAGATGAGCCTGAGCGAAGGGGATATTCTAACCGTCGGCACGAACGGGTCGGCGGTGCTGGCTTTCGCCAATGGTACGTCCGAGGACGACCGCATGACGGTATCCGCGAACTCGACGCTCACGTTCTCCAAACTGTCGAACAGCAAAGGTACGACGACGAAAGTGAGCCTATACAACGGGAAAGCATGGGTAGACGTTAAGTCGATCTCGAGTAAGGACGACGAATTCACGCTCGAGACGCCTACAGCCATCATGGGCGTTCGCGGCACGCATCTGCTCGTGACCGTCGATCCCGTGTCCGGAGCGACGCATTTAACGGTAGCCGCCGGCGTCGTGAACACAAAGACGTCGGACCCCTCGCATCCGGACGAGAAGGACGTTTATCCAACGCAGAACGCGTTAATTACGAAGGATGAGCAGGAACAATCCGAAGTGACGATTGCTGCGGCGGACGTCGAGCTGCTTATGAAGCAATCGGACGGCAACATCGCCGGCGCGATCCTGAAAGCCGCGGGAGAAATTCGTCTCGAGAACGACCGGAAGATGGATCAATATTTGGACGAGCTCGCGCCTCCGAATAACGAGCCAGAGAAGGACCGCGTGAAGACGAACGTAGAAAGTATTCTCGGCGCGATCGCCGAACAAGCGCTGAATAGCGGGTTGATAACGCAGACGAGATTAAACGAGATTTTGGCGGAAGTGAAGTCGCAGTCGGGCGCGGATATCGATCTGAATAAGAAGACGATCACCTTATCCGATGAAGAGAAGCGTGCACAGGAAGAGCAACGCAAGAAGGACGAAGAATCGAGCCGGCGAGCGTTGGAACAGAAAGAAAAAGAGGAGCAAGAGCGGCAGCAGCAATTAGCCGATCAACTAGAGAAAGCACGCAAGGAGAAAGAGGAAAAAAACAAACAGGCTCTCCAAGATCAAAATAAGAAATCCTTGGAGCAGTACGAGCAGCAGCTTTCCGAAGCGGATAAAAAGAGATTCCAGGAAGACGCGGCAAAGATCAGCCAACAGCCGCAAACAGGCGGATCCGGGTCGGCGACTTCAAGTGCGACGCCATCCGAGACGTCGACTTCGAGTTCGGATCCGAGCCAGACGAACGCAGCGCTTGCAACGTTAACGGTTAAGCGAGACATTGGCGATGGGTATTGGTCTGACGTCCCGATTTCGTTTGAATCTGGAACGTTAGAATATGTAGTACCTTTTGAAAGTACGTATACGAAGATTCAAGCACAGCCTTCAGCGGTCGGCGCTTCGATTGAATCGATTAAACTCGGAGGCGTCGCAATCGCTCCGGAAGACGGCGGTTATTATTTCTACAACTCGGGCAATAACGTCGTCACTGTAACGGTATTGGCACCTGATCACGTAACCAAGAAAACCTATACGCTTAAGTTTTATCGACCCGCATATGTGAGTGGAATTACGAGCTTGACAAACGATAAAAATATTTTGTGGCAATATAGGGGTTTCTACCAATATGGACAAACGGATACTCCGGTAAACGCTATGAAGCTGTCTTTGGCATTCGAACCGGATGTCGGTTACGCGGAAATTACGTATGAAGACAAAGATGGCATATCGCAAACAATTAAATCGAATGCCGAAAATGAGATCAACCTCGTTAACTTGAAGCTGAACGCTTACTTAACGTTCCAATTAAAATTGTTTGATACATCGGTTGAACCGATGTCGATTAGACAAGACGAATTAAGACTCATGAACGGGGTTCCGAACTTCGACGTAGATCATCCCATTGATCTGGCGATTGCTACGGCAAGCTCGCCGCCAATCGAATACGCCGAAGAAACAGAGAACGATCATTACGTCGCTCAAGTAGACAACTGGAGAGATCAAGCGAGGGTATTAGACGAGTACACAGCGAGTTATTCGGATGTATTGTATTCGGACAAATTGCCGGTCGTACCTTTGTTCGTATTCGATGAACAGCAATCCAAATTGATCGACATGTCTAACATGTATGAAGACCATATGCAATTGAAGGTAGGCAACAACGAATTCACGGTATATGTAACGGACCCTTCGGGACGGTACTTCCACTCGTACAGCTTGTCAATCTTCCGTAAGACGGCTCCCTTTCCATTGTCAGATTGGAGCTTGAAGAATGGATTGGACGTTTATTATTTCACTCCGGTTGAGGGTGTTGGAAGTCGACACTATGCCGATGTGCCTTCCGGCGTATCGAACGTTAATTTTAATATGAAGTGGATCCAAGGGCTGGAAGAATCGATCCTAAGCTATGCGCTCAAAAACTCAGTCGGCACGGAGATCAAATCGGGAGTCAGCGGGGCAAGCGGAATCGGCGAATTAAACCAAGCCTTGGCGTTAAATACGGGGATGAACAAATTTACGCTCGTGCTGAATTTGCCTAATAACGAAACGTACGAGTATCAATTGTGCATTACGAGAGGGGACCCACCGCCAATATCGCTTGGAACGATTGAGTTACTTCAGTCGTCGACGGCAATCGCAGTCGTTTCATCCGGCGACGATACCTTTACCGCAACCGTTAATGACAATACAAATATGCTTAATAATTTCACGCTTCGTTTTCCTGATTTGGACGATAATGATGTCTTTGTTTACGCTCCAGGGTATGTGACTCCGATGGAAGGAGGTTATTATTCTTTTAATAATCTCAATCCTGGCATTAAGGAAATAGAGGTTATTGTATATGATCTGACGAACCGGGAGTACAAAGAGTTCACGATCCTCATCAAATACAATGTGTCCAATGCGGATCTTGGCTCGCTTTTGCTAGAGAAATACAGCTCTAGCTGGACTTCAATCGATTACGGCTATATTTCCTCCGATACGAGTTACGATTTTGGTTTAGGAGAAGCGTACTTTAATACGAGGTTGTCTGCTGTTCCCGCGGTTTCCGGGGCGACTGTAAAAGTCAAAGTCGACGATGGCAGCTACAGTACCGTAAGCATGCCGTATGTATTCGATGCATCTACCGTCTATACCAAAGTTCAAGTAGAGGTGACGGCTATTGACGGGATAACGAAAAAGACTTACGAACTTATTCTACGCAGACCGATTCCGGACGGTTTAGCCGAATGGTTCTCGAAGGATGCGCTTCAAATTCCCGTTAAGTGGACATTATACGGAACTTCCGGTTCTACCGGACTTTATGAAGTCTATCCGAGTGCTAACGGAACACTCGATATGACCTTCCAGTTCACGACTGGAACGCCGTCCACCCGTCAGGTCGTTATCACGCTATTGTCCGGCGTAATAAGCGACAAGTATCACGTAACGAGTGGAACTTCGACAACGACGAAGTGGGCGTCCGATAACGCTGGGATGATTCAAATTAACGGTATACCTACTGGAAGCAGCTATTACAAATTGCAAGTTTTCGATACTTCGGGCGGATCCCCGGTACAAATCGGATCGGATCATTATTTAGCAATCTTTAATACGACTATTTAAGGTGTGAGCATTGTGTTAAAAAAAGTAATTCCTATCTTCCTTTCTTTTATTATCGGTTTTTCCGCGATCGGAAGCTTCGAAGGCGAATCGTCGGCAGCATCTTCACGGGTCGCGGTCATCAAAGAATTGAAAGGCAGTGTCAAAGTAAAAAAAGCCGGAGGCTCCAAGGAGTTTACGGCATTCGCCAAAATGAGCCTGAGCGAAGGGGATATTCTGGCCGTCGGCGCGAACGCGTCGGCGGTACTGGCTTTCGCCAACGGTCCTTCCGAGGACGACCGCATGACGGTGTCCGCGAATTCGACGCTCACGTTCTCCAAGCTGTCTAACAGCAAAGGCACGACGACGAAAGTGAGCCTTTTCAACGGGAAAGCATGGGTGGACGTCAAGTCGATCTCAAGCAAGAACGACGAATTCACGCTTGAGACGCCAACGGCCATCATGGGCGTTCGCGGGACGCATCTGCTCGTGACCATTGATCCAGTGTCCGGAGCGACGCATTTGACGGTAGCCGCTGGCGTAGTGAATACGAAGACGACCGATCCGTCGAATCCTGACGAGCAGAACGTCTATCCGACGCAAAATGCACTTATCTCGAAGGACAATAAGGAGCAATCAGAAGTAACGATCGCCGTGGCGGACGTCGAGCTTCTCATGAAGAAATTGGACGGCACGATCGCCAGCGCGATCCTGAAGGCCGGAGGAGAAATTCAACTCGAGAACGACCGGAAGATGAAACAATATTTAGACGAGCTTGCGCCTTCGAGCAACGATCCAGAGAACGACCGCATAAAAACGAACGTCGAAAGCATACTCGGCGCGATCGCCGATCAGGCACTGAACAACGGTCTGATTACGCGAGCGAGATTAAACGAGATTTTGGCGGAAGTGAAGGCGCAGTCGGGCACGGATATCGATCTGAACAAGAAGACGATCACCTTATCCGATAAAGAGAAGCTTGCACAGAAAGAGCAGCGCAAGAAGGACGAAGAAGCTCGGCAGCGCGCGATAAAACAGAAAGAAAAAGAGGAAAAAGAACGGCACCAAGAGCTTGCCGAGAAGCTGGAGAAGGAGAGTAAGGAGAAAGAGGAAAAAAACAAACAGACACTTCAATAAAAACAAGAAATCCACGAAGCTGTAATTGCAACTAATACGATGTAAGGTGTGAGCACAGTGATTAAAAAAGTAATTCCTATCCTTCTTTCTTTTCTTATCGGTATATCTGCGATCGGAAGCTTCGCCGGCGAAGCGTCGGCAGCTTCCTCTCGGGTTGCCGTCATCAAGGAAATGAAGGGCACGGTCAAGGTTAAGAAAGCCGGAGGCTCCAAGGAGTTTACGGCGTTCGCCAAGATGAGTCTGAGCGAAGGGGATATTCTGGCCGTCGGCGCGAACGGGTCGGCGGTACTGGCTTTCGCCAACGGTACTTCCGAGGACGACCGCATGACGGTGTCCGCGAATTCGACGCTTACGTTTTCTAAGCTGTCGAACAGCAAAGGCACGACGACGAAAGTGAGCCTTTACAACGGAAAAGCATGGGTGGACGTCAAATCGATCTCGAGCAAGGACGACGAATTCACGCTCGAGACGCCTACGGCCATCATGGGCGTTCGCGGGACGCATCTGCTAGTGACCGTCGATCCTGTGTCTGGAGCGACGCATTTGACGGTAGCTGCCGGCGTCGTGAATACGAAGACGACCGATCCGTTGAATCCGGACGAGCAGAACGTCTATCCAACGCAGAACGCGCTTATCTCGAAGGATGATAAGGAACAATCGGAAGTAACGATCGCCGCTGCGGACGTCGAGCTTCTCATGAAGCAATCGGACGGCACGATCGCCAGCGCGATCCTGAAGGCCGCGGGAGAAATTCAAATAGAGAACGACCGGAAGATGGATCAATATTTGGACGAGCTTGCGCCTCCGAACAACGATCCAGAGAAAGACCGCGTAATAACGAACGTCGAAAACATTCTCGGCGCGATCGCCGATCAGGCACTAAGCAACGGGTTGATAACGCAGACAAGATTAAAAGAGATTTTGGCGGAAGTGAAGGCGCAGTCGGGCACGGACATCGATCTGAACAAGAAGACGATTTCCCTGTCCGATGAAGAGAAGCGTCAACAAGAGGAGCAGCGCAAGAAGGACGAGGAAGCACGCCTGCGCGCGCTGGAACAGAAGGAACAAGAAGAAAAAGAGAGACAGCAACAGCTCGTCGAGAAGTTGGAGAAGGAACGCAAGGAGAAAGAAGAAGAGAACAAGAAGAAACTTAAAGAGAAGAACAAGGAAGCTACCGAACAATACGAGCAGCAATTAAGCGAAGCAGAACGGAAGCGATTCGAAGAGGAGAATCGGCAAAGGGATCTTGAACAAAACGCAGGCTCCGCAACGAGCACTTCGGGCTCTACGTCAACAGTCAATCCAAGCGCGTCGCCAAGCGGCAGTCCGAGCGGAATCCCGAGTCCGGACATCGCCGTTCTAGATTCCATCACGATCAAGCCGACTACGGTTCCGATCGAATCTTATCCGCAAGTGTCGATGGTAAGCGGCACAACGAATTACTCGCTGAGCGATGTCGCGAACGGAATTCGTTCCATGTTGATGACGCCCGTCGCTCATGCCGGAGCATCGGTAGCAGAAATGAAAGTCAACGGAGAAGAAGTGAATCCGTCCAGCTATTTTTCGCTGATTCCCGGGGACAATTCGATCACTTTCAAGGTTATCGAAGTTGCAAATCCTGAACATTACAATACATATACGTTCACGGTGAATAGGGCGGTTTCGAGCAACGCGAGCATTTCGGAAATAATGGTAGAAGGATATGATTCCGCGTCTCCTTTGCCGAGTATGTCCGAGCTTACTGCGATCGCTTCCCCTGGTGCGGCGGGGACGTATGTCGTGATTGCGCCGAGCGCGATTAAGTCTGTCGCCATTCAGTTGTTGACCTCAGACGTCGACGCGACCGTAGAATACGAGGGAACGATTCTATCAACTAAGAAAACGGGGCGTGTGGATATTCCTGCGGGAGGAACGAAAAACTTTACTTTCTCCGTTAAAGCATCTAACCAATCGACGACTACAACCTATACGGTCATCGTCGACGGCGTTAATGGCAACGCCACGTTAAGCGGAATCGAAGTGAAGGCGCCGACTGGATTAAGCTTTGCGATACCGACACCTCCTAGTTATACAATGATAGGCAACGTCGACGAAACTGTCGAACAAATCAAGATCAATCCGGCGGCGACCCGGCCGGGCAGCAAGGTTGAAGTACTGAGCGGCGCGTGCGCGTCTATGTTCTGTCCGGTAGATTCCGAAGGCTATTTTGCCGTCGACTTAAAAGAGGTACACAGGGAAACGGAAATTGCCGTCAAGGTGACCGCGTCGAACAGTAGCACGATTATCGTCTATTACGTAAAAGTGAAGAGAGGTATTTTGAATAACGACCCTTCCGGGATTAGTCTGAATCCGTATCCGCCGACGATAGCGGAGAATCTGCCTATCGACGCGATCGTAGGCACGCTAGCGGGAATAGATCTGGATGCCGGAGACACCTTTAGTTATGCGTTGGTCAGCGGAGCCGGGGATGCGGATAATGCAAGCTTTCAGATCGTAGGCAATCAGCTGAAATCTGCTCAGATATTCGATTATGAAGTCAAATCCAGCTATCTGATTAGAATCAGAGTAACCGATCAAGTTGGTTTTTATTTCGATCAGGCTTATACGGTCAATATCACGGACGTGCCCGAGGGCGCATAGTAAGCGTATGCCTCGAACAAAACCGCCCTGTTCCTTATCGGAACAAGGCGGTTTTGTTTCTTGAGAGTAAAATGGAACCTGCTTTCTACCGATAAAGGGAGAAGCGATAGTAACGATGAGGTGACCCGATTGAGCAAAGAGTCGCGTATCGACGAACAGATCAAGCACTTTTATGATAACGTTCCCAACGTGGGGGACGAACTGCCTCTTAAAGACTACCTGCTGAAGCACGAAGATAGCCGCATGGCGTGGTATTTGCTCGGCAAGGAATACGAGAGCAAGGGCGATACGGCGAAGGCGACGTATTGCTATGCGCAGGCGGGGGACATCTATACGGCGTTCGAGGGGAAACCCGCGCCGGTGCTGCCCGGCGAGAAGAAGAAAGGGAGCAACCGCAAGAAATGGGCGATCGCGCTGCTGTTGCCATTGCTCTTGGCGGCAGGCGCCATCTATGCGATCCGCGCCATGACGGATTCGGGCGCCGACGAAGCCGCGGCTTCGCCAACGGCTAGCATACCGCGCTACGAGGGAGCCGCGAGCGCGCCCGCCGGTTCCGGCAACGGCGGCGTTGCCTCTAACGTTCAGCTACCGCCCAGCTTCGTCCCGCCGGACTTGATCGCCGGCGCCTCCGGTCCCGATGCCAGAGGACGCGACGTCCTCGGCACATTGCTGACGGGGAAGCCGTCAACATTGCCGCGCCTGCTCGTCGAAACGCCGCTGCTCGGCAAGTGGAGCGACTGGGTCAAGACGGCGAAACCGATCGCGGACGTGACAAGCGATCCGGAAGCGGGCACGGCGGGCATCCGCTGGTACGATCCGAAATGGTGCGACTGCAAGCCGGACGATCCGTCGTCCGCGACCCGCAAGCAATTGGAAGGCTGGAAGCCCGTCCAGGAAGAGAAAGCCGTTCTTCGTTCGGCCATGATTCGCTATAAGGAGACGAAGGGCGAATGGCCATCGTCACCGGAACAACTCGCGGCGGATTATCCGAACAATACGATGGCCGGATGGTCGGAGAACATGACGCCGTGGTTTGAGGAGTTGAAGGAGACGCTCGACGATAAGAAGGACGGCAAGCTACCGCAAGCGCCGGGATGGCCGGACAATACGGGACCGGAGACCGGCCACGGCACGCCGGAGGGCCAATTGGCCCCCGTGGCGGCGCAACCGCTACAGATCGTCATCGACAAGACGCATCATCGGCTCGCGGTCGTCAGCGGAGACGTCATTTTGCGTAACTACGCGGTCGGACTGGGCGGGGACAAGACGCCGGAAGGGGCGTTCGTCATTTCCGAGAAGGTTAAAGATCCGAACGGCAGCAGCACGGGCGTATTCGGCAGCCGGGGGATGACGCTGTCCGATACGAGGTACGGCATTCACGGCACGGACGAGCCCGACAGCATCGGCAAAGACGAGTCCCACGGCTGCGTGCGGATGAAGAAGGAAGATATCGAGGAATTGTACGATCTCGTTCCGCTCGGAACGCCGGTCACCATAGCAAAAGGAGGTTTGCCCTCCGAATTGCGCGCCCCGCCGGAACGATTCCGGCTGAAGAGCGAGCAGAACGAGACAAACCCCCGCAAGGTGTATGACTGGTTAAATTAGAAAGATTGCGCGGCTCACACGTTAAACGCGAGCAGCAAAGCCATTGTCACTACGATTACGCCAAAAGCCACCCCAATCCATATTAGCGCCTTTTTGTTGACTTGTTCTTTCTGCTTCGGGCGTGACGTGACGGGTGGTTTCTTTTTGGCTGTGCTCATCGTTATCAACCTCTCTATACGAATGTATCGCGAACTATCCCCATTGTAATCGTTTTCCGGGGGAAATGCCAGACAAGCCTGACGACCTCCGTAAGGAGCGGACGAGGGACGAAATGGGCGAATCGCCCTTTTCTTTTTGGCTCGAAAAGGCTAAACTGTTACCCGAAAGGTTTTCTCCAAACGGTCAGGCAGAAGATTTTGTTCGCGTTTGGGCAGACGAAAGGATGTCGAACTTATTGCTGTACCAATTAGCCAAGCCATTCTTGTTCAAAATGGATCCCGAAGCGGCTCATCACTTGATCATAGACGGAATGGGCGCCGCCGCGAAAATACCGGGAATGCCCGCGATGCTGTCCGCGACGTGGGGCACGAAAGCAACGCCGGAGCTCGCGGTCGACTTGTTCGGGCTTCATTTCCACCATCCGATCGGACTCGCCGCGGGATTGGATAAGAACGCGAAAGCGGTCACGGGCTTGTCCCGCGTCGGCTTAAGCTTCATGGAAGTCGGCACGGTCACGCCCAAAGGACAAGCAGGCAACGAGCAACCGCGCTTGTTCAGGCTCCCTCCGGACGAAGCGCTCATTAACCGGATGGGCTTCAACAACGACGGAGCGGACGTCATGGCGGAACGCTTAGCCAAGCTCGGTCGCCGCCGGATCCCACTCGCCGTCAACATCGGCAAAAACAAGCTGACGCCGAACGAGAACGCGGCCGACGACTACCGGGAGTGCGTACTGAAGCTGTTCCCGTACGGGGACTTCTTCGTCGTGAACATCAGCTCGCCGAATACGCCGGACTTGCGGGCTTTGCAGCACGGCGACGAGCTGCGCGGGTTGCTGGACGCGGTGAAAGACGAGATGGAGAAGCAGGCTACATCGCGCGGCGAGCTGCCGAAGCCGATCCTCGTGAAAGTGGCCCCGGACAATTCGGAGGAACAACTGGCTTATATGGCGGAAGCGATCCAACTAAGCGGCATGTCGGGCATTATCGCGACGAACACGACGATCGGACGCGACGGGCTGACGCACGGTAATGCCGGAGAGACGGGCGGCTTAAGCGGACGTCCGCTGACGAAGCGATCGACGGAGGTCGTCCGCAGCCTGTATGCGATGACGAACGGCAAGCTGCCGATCATCGGCTCGGGCGGTATTTTCACGGCGGCGGACGCCTACGAGAAAATCAAAGCGGGAGCCAGCCTCGTCGAAGTGTACACGGCGATGATCTACAAAGGCCCCGGCTTATTGAAGGAATTGCACAAGGGATTGCTCAGGCTTCTCAAGCAAGACGGCTATACGCGCATCACTCAAGCGGTCGGAGCGGATCATCGTTAGGAGGAACGCCGATGGACGGACGTGACTGGGGGAAATTTCTGCTGCCATACGAGCAAGCGACCGAGGAGCTGAAAGTCAAGCTGAAGTCGCTCCGATCGGAGCTGAAGGCAAGGGACGAGTACGCGCCGATCGAATTCGTCACGGGACGGGTGAAACGGGTATCGAGCATATTGGCCAAAGCCCGCAAGCTGTCCGTTCCGCTGGATCGCATCGAGCTCGGCATCGAAGATATCGCGGGCATTCGCATCATGTGCCAATTCGTGGACGACATCTACCGCGTCGCGGAGATGATCCGCCTGCGCAAGGACTTGAAGCTCGTCTACGAGAAGGACTACATTACAAATTATAAGGATAGCGGCTATCGCAGCTATCATTTGATCGTGGAGTATCCGGTACAGACGTCGCTAGGCTCGAAGCCGGTGCTCGCGGAGATCCAAATCCGCACGCTGTCGATGAATTTCTGGGCGACGATCGAGCATTCCCTCAATTACAAATACCGGGACCAGCTCCCGGCGCATGTCAAGGAACGGCTGCGCAACGCGGCCGAAGCGGCTTTCCAATTGGATACCGAAATGTCGAGCATCCGCCAAGAGATCGTGGACGCGCAGCAAGACTTCGAGGAAAGCTCCGTCGTCGTCAGAAGAGTGCTTAACGAGATTCAAGAGCTGTATTTTTTCCGGAGGGTGCGGGAAGCCGCCCAGTTCCAGCTGCGTTTCAACGAGCTGTGGGAGCAAGACGACGTATGGGGATTGAAGGAGCTGTCGCTCGAAATCCAAGCGGCGCTCGACCGCGCGGGCAAAGGCGGACAATCGTAAAATGGGACGCTGGAAACGGCACGCGGAGTTGCTGGCGAGAGTGACGGAGGACGATCGGTTCCTGGCTTTCGTCGCGTACTTCAACCGGGATCGGGATTATTTCGAGTGCCATGAGGTTATGGAGGAGCTGTGGCTGGAAGAAGGCCGCAGCCCTTTGCTTCAGGGCCTCCTTCAAGTCGCCGTCGGGCTTCACCATTGGAACAACGGCAATCTTTCGGGTGCGTCTAAGCTGCTCGGAGCCGGATTGGAGAAGTTGAACGAATTCGGGGACGTCGCGCTAGGGTTGGATTTGGCTTCGTTGAGGCAGGAATCGAAGAGATGTTTGGAAGCGCTTTCTATCTATGGGTCGGTCAGCGCGTTTCGAGCTTTCGAAATTGTAGTCTTGGATGGGGACGTGCGGACTCGGATTGCGAATTGGGAGCTTGAACACCCGCCGCTTGCGGAGATGGACGAATAAGTTTCGGCCTTTCGGGAAATTTATCCAAAGGATGGCGCGCCATTGCGTCGGATGAATGCCCGAGAGGAGTTGGCCAGATGGGAAATCAGAACGACGAGTTACCGAATACGGGGGCAGGCGGACCGGGAGACGGCCGCATGTCGGATCGGGAGAACGAGAGGTCTTTGACAGACAGGCAAGGACATCCGATCGGCGATAATCAGAACATGAGAACGGTGGGCAACCGGGGACCGACGACGCTCGAGAATTACCATTTTCTCGAGAAGATCACGCACTTCGATAGGGAAAGAACGCCGGAGAGGGTCGTGCACGCGCGGGGAGCGGGCGCTCACGGATATTTCGAAGCTTATGGTCAAGCGGGAGACGAGCCGGTCTCGATGTACACTCGGGCGAAGCTTTTTCAGGAGAAGGGGAAACGTACGCCGGTGTTCGTCCGGTTCTCCTCGGTCGTCCACGGCGGCCATTCGCCGGAGACGCTTCGCGATCCGCGAGGGTTCGCGGTCAAGTTCTATACGGAAGAAGGCAATTGGGATCTCGTCGGCAACAATTTGAAAATATTTTTCATTCGCGACGCGCTTAAGTTCCCGGATCTCGTTCATGCGTTCAAGCCCGATCCGGTCACGAACCGCCAGGATACGGTGAGGATCTTCGATTTCGTCAGCAATTCGCCGGAAGCGACTCATATGATCACGTTCCTGTTCTCGCCTTGGGGCATTCCGGCTAACTACCGCCAGATGCAAGGCTCCGGCGTGAACACGTACAAGTGGGTGAACCAAGGCGGCGAGGCGGTTCTCGTGAAGTACCACTGGGAACCGAAGCAAGGGATCCGGAATTTGACGCAGGCCGAAGCGGAAGACATCCAAGGGAAAAATTTCAACCACGCGACGCAGGATCTGTACGAAGCGATCGAAAACGGGGATTACCCGGAATGGGAGCTATGCGTTCAACTGATGAGCGACGACGAGCATCCCGAGCTCGACTTCGATCCGCTCGATCCGACGAAGCTGTGGCCGCCGGAGACGTTTCCATTCTTGCCCGTCGGCAGAATGGTGCTCGACCGCAATCCGGCCAACTACTACGCCGAAGTGGAGCAAGCCGCGTTCGGCACCGGCGTGCTCGTCGACGGGCTCGATTTCTCGGACGACAAGCTGCTGCAAGGCCGTACATTCTCCTACTCCGATACGCAGCGCTACCGGGTCGGCTCGAACTACTTGCAACTGCCGATCAACGCGCCGAAGAAGAGAGTGGCGACGAACCAGCGGGACGGCCAGATGGCGTACTTCGTCGACGCCGCGCCGGCCCAGAACCCGCACGTCAATTATGAGCCGTCGTCCCTCGGCGGCATTGAGGAATCGGCGCGGGGAGGCGCCGAATACGAGCCGATGATTTCCGGCAAGCTCGTTCGCGAGAAGATCGACCGGACGAACGACTTCGGCCAGGCGGGAGGACGTTACCGGGAGATGGAGGACTGGGAGCGGGACGACTTGATCGCGAACTTGATCGACGCGCTTACGCCTTGTCCCGACGTCGTGCGGAACAAGATGATCGAGCATTTCGCCGCGAGCGATCCCGATTACGGTCGACGGGTGAGTGAGGGCTTGGCCGCCCGAGGTCCCGGCGATGGCACGGGCGGCCCGATGGGCGCCGCCAAGGCGGTTCAAGCGGTACGCGAAGCCCGGGAAGCTGGCCATCGGGCGGAGCCTTATTGAGGCGAGGCAATTACGGCGGCGGTGAGGCCGACGTGTAGCACGCTGGCAGCGTACTAATTGCGCTCCAAGAGTGGCGAAACCGCTCTGCAGCACGCTGGCAGCGTACTAATTGCGCTGTAGGTTGGCGAAACCGCCTTGCAGCACGCTGGCAGCGTACTAATGGCGCTGTAGGTCGGCGAAACCGCCTTGCAGCACGCTGGCGGCGTACTAATTGCGCTGTAGGTCGGCGAAACCACCTTGCAGCACGCTGGCAGCGTACTAATTGCGCTGCAGGTCGGCGAAACCACCCTGCAGCCCGCTGGCAGCGTTCTAATTGCGCTGTAGGTCGGCGAAACCGCCTTGCAGCACGCTGGCGGCGCACTAATGCGCTCCAAGAGCGGCGAAACCGCCCCTGTAGCACGCTGGCAATGTACTCATGGCGCTCGCCAAGCTAAAAAAGCACGAACCGCATCTCAGGCGGTCCGTGCTTTTTCGAATGTTAAGCTTTCGCTTCGGGGTTGAAGTTCTTCTCGATTATTTGCTTAATCTCGTCGGGAGATTTGTCTTGCTTGCTCCACTCCTCGATCTTGGCGAGCTCTTCGACGCAGTTGCCGCATTGGCCGCTACGGGTGCAGGTTGATACCGAGTTCGTCGGCGACAGGCTTCGGCTTGGGCGTCGTGGCGAGACAGTGAGGACAGGATGAAGAGAAAAAGTAGACGAAGAAGCTTTTCTTGTCGGCGATCATCCGCTCCATTGATCGGGCAACAGGATATTGTTATAGTTAGGTTCGTCCAAGATGGATGCGGGAAAACAATGGACAAGTCCGGGGAACTCAAATACATTATACCTGATAGGGTTGCCGGGCGACACGGGACCGAAGGCATCGCAATCAAACTGTCGCAATAAGGAAAGCAGGTTAACGAATGAAAGCGACGATCCGACTCGATAAAATGCTCGCCAATCTCGGTTACGGCACGAGAAGCGGCATTAAAATTTTGATTAAGCAAGGCGCGGTCGAGGTCAACGGCAATCGGGCCAAAGACCACGGCATGCAAATTCGTCCCCTCGAGGACGTCGTAAAGCTGGACGGAGAGACGATCCGTTATCGGGATACCGTCTACGTCATGCTGCACAAACCCGCCGGAGTCGTCTCAGCGACGGAAGACAGCCGCGACCGCACGGTCATCGACTTGATCGAGGACGACGACGTCACGGTGCTGTCCCCGTTCCCGGTCGGCCGGTTGGATAAGGACACGGAAGGGCTATTGTTGCTCACGAACGACGGCAAGCTGGCGCACGAGCTGCTGTCGCCCAAGAAACACGTGCCTAAGACGTATCGTTCCCTCGTGACGGGAGCCGTGGGCGAGGACGACAAGATCGCGTTCTCGCGGGGAGTGACGCTCGACGACGGTTACGTGACGATGCCCGCTCAATTGTCCGTCCTTTCGCGGCATCCGGCCTTCCAAGCCGAAGGCGATTCTGCCGACAATGACGGCGAATACGCGAATCAATTGGCCGACGCGGCGAAGCTGGCTTCCGCGATGGGGGAACAAACGTTGAGCTGGATCGAACTGACGATCCACGAAGGCAAATTCCATCAGGTGAAACGAATGTTCGAGGCGGTCGGCAAGAAAGTGCTTTACTTGCGCCGCGTCTCGATGGGTCCGCTACTGCTCGATCCGGAGTTGTCTCCGGGAGGCTGGCGCGAACTTAGCGAAGATGAAGTGGACAGCTTGCGCAATTACCGGAAGGAGGGTCATCAAGCATGAATATCCGAATGATCGCATTGGACGTGGACGGCACGCTATTGAACGATCATCACGAACTGACGCCGAGAGTCCGGGAGGCGGTCAGGGAAGCGGCGAAGAGAGGCGCGGAGATCGTGCTGTGCACGGGAAGGGGCTCGACGAGCGCGCTGCCGGTGCTCCGGGAGCTTGGCCTCAAAGGCACGATGATTACCCATAACGGCGCATCCGTCGTCGACAGCGAAAGCCGGGCCATTCTGTTCGACACCGCCATTCCTCACGACTTGGCTTCCGTATACGTGAATTATTGCCGCGAGCGGGGCATCCACTTCGATATGAATACGGCGTTCGATCTGTACGTCGAAGCGCTCGGCGAAGAGGCGGGGACGATGTACCGCAATCTGAAGGCGCAACCGATCAATCGCGACAAGGAAGAGGCGTTCCCGGAAGGGCTCGTCAAGCTGTCGATCTACGCGCCCAAAGAGGTGATGGACGGCGTGGAAGCGGAGTGGGGAAAGTGGAAGCAGGAGCTTCAATTCGTACGCAGCGGCGATAATTTCATCGACGTCCAATCCCACGACGCGACGAAAGGCAAGGCGCTGGAACGGCTTGCCGCCATGAGGGGCATTTCGCGCGCGAGCATTCTCGCCCTCGGCAATTATTATAACGATCTCGGCATGATCGACTTCGCGGGAACGGGAGTCGCGATGGACAACTCCCCGTCCGAAGTAAAGGAACGGGCGGACGCCGTCACGTTATCCAACAACGAAGACGGGGTCGCCGTCGCCTTGGAAGAGTACGTACTTTTATAAGTCTTAACCCGTTTGTCGACGGCATCCTGCATGGATGCCGATTTTGCTTTTAAAAAAGAACAGCAAGCCGAGGATGTCCTCAGGCTTGCTTCGGTCACGGGGAAGATCCCGATCAGAACTTAGTAACCGGCACGCAGAATGATGACCAGCAAGATGAACAGTACCAGCACGAAGGCTGCCGATGCGTAGTATCCGCCGACTGCACCAGACATGCAAATTCCTCCTTCATGTACGTTAGTGTTGGGATTCCGAAGCGGGTTGCGGCCGCCGTTGCATCGCCGTCCCTTTCCTCGGTCTACACTTATAGTATGAGCTTGGCGTTGCGCGGATTGGACATTTAACCCGTGGCAAACGATTTTGGTTAAACGCGGAGCCTGGCGGATGCCGGCCGGTGACGATCGCCCGATCGGCTCGGCGGCTTCATGCGTTCGCGCCGCGTTCCCCGGATCTTCTTTGCTTCGGCCGCGCGGACGATTTGCCCTCGCCGAACGCGGCGTAATCCGTGACTTGATTTTTGCCGTTCGTCTTGCTGTAGTACATTGCTTGATCAGCCTGCTTCATGAGCGCTTCGCCCGGCTCTCCCGGCATCGCGATGCTATAACCGACGCTGACCGTGACGATCGTCTCTTGCTCCGTTCTCGCGCGGATCGATTCCGCGGCTTGCTGCACCGCCTGGGGAGCGCCCACGACGAACGCGACGAGCTCTTCGCCGCCGTACCGCCCGGCCAGCCCGATGCCGTCCGTCTCCTCCATCAGAATGGAGGCCGTCTGCTTCAGTACGCCGTCCGCTTTGTGGTGTCCGTGAGTATCGTTCAATTTCTTGAAGTTGTCGATGTCGCAGAATATAACGCCGAGCGCGCGTCCGCCTTGAATCGCTTGGTCCAGCCTGCCCATGAAATAGCGGCGGTTATACAGGTTCGTCAGCCCGTCCGTGATGGAGGAACGGTACACGGATTGAAGAATTTCGACGACGCGTTCGAATAATAAGGCGAAGAGCAGAATGTAATAACAGACGGGAAGAAGTCCCGCGATCGTCTTGAACGCGTGCGCCTCCGGAGCCCAGTAAGTGCCCGAGATGACGGCCAGCTGAGTCGTGAAGGCGATCATCAGGCTGGCCATGTATTTGCGCGGTTGTCCGACGTGGGGAACGAACATGAGCACGAACAAAGGACCTAAGAACAACTGGTAGCCGTCGAGCGCCGGCGTCGATTGCAACCTTTCCAACCAGGCCGTCTCCGTTCCGGGCGAGCCGGTGAACGCGTCGGCCGCGGCGATGAGGAGACCCGTCGCGAGCAAGCCGAAAAACCATACCCGCGTACGCGGTCTTCTTCGGTGATAAAGCTCGAAAATCGCGAAATTGATGACGATAAACGCATATATATGCAAGAGCTTGCCGGCGAAATCGACCCATGGCGAATCCGGCGTCAGTTTCAACGTGATCGCGAGCTGCAAGATGTGGTAGGCTAGAACGAAGACGAGGGAAGTGAGCAGCGTCCGGTAGGCTTGTCTCCGGTTGCGGGCGTAAAGCCGATAGGACATGAAAAGCATGAGCGCAACGATGACGAGGGTCATCGCGGACGAGAAGAGGAGTCCGAAATTGCTGGCGGTCATCGTAATGTACATACGGTGCTCCTTTGGCTGGTCGATGTAACTTGCAGAACATATGTTTCTAATATATCATAAATTTTGAGAGACGAAGAGAGCAAGGAGGAATCGCCCTTGAATATTTTGCAGGCGCTGTTTTTTCCCCCGGAACAACCCGGAGGCGTCTCGTCCATGGTTCCCTATATCGGGGAGCGGTTCCGCAAGCTCGGCTGGCAAATGGAAATGTTCTCTTTGCCGAAGAGGATCCGCAACAAAGGCCAAGAAGAGTTCGAATTCGCTACGTTCGATCGGCATGACTATTCCGGCAACGCCATCGTGGATAAATACGTTCAGACGTTAAAGGATTACTTATGGTGGGTGAAGCTAAGGCTCGCCGGACAGAAATTCGACCTGATCCATGCCCATCACCCGGTCGCGGCGCTCGCGATGAAGCGCGTATTCCCGGATACGCCCGTGCTGATGACGGTGCACTCGAGCTACGAGCGGGAATTGATCCTGAACGGCCGCATCAAGGAAGGCGGACCGGAGCACCGGTTCCTGACTTCGATCTACGGCGAGCTGGAGCACGCGACAGACCGGCTCATGACCGTATCGAAGTCCTTCTCCCAATATATCGGCGCGTACTTGAAAGAACCTGAGCGCACGGTCGTCATTCCGAACGGCTACGACGAGAAAAGATTCAAGCCGATTCCGCACGAGAACGAAGTGACGCAGCTCGTGACGGTATGCCGGCTCGTGCCGGCCAAAGGCCTCGATATTCTGCTACGCGCGTGCGCGGAGCTGCGCAAGCGCAATGCCCCGTTCGTCCTGCACATTATCGGCGACGGACCGATCCGCAAGGAACTAGAGACGTTGTCGCAGGAACTCGGTATTTATAACGATACGATTTTTTACGGATACATGCTTCATCCGGAGGAAATGCTGCCGTTCTTCGACGTGTTCGTCCTGCCGTCCCGCGCGGAAGCGTTCGGCTCGGTGTTCGCGGAAGCCGCGCTTTGCTTGCTGACGCTCGTCGGCACCGATATCGGAGGCATCGCCGAGCAGATCGAGGACGGCGCGAACGGCTTACTCGTCCCTCCGGAAGACCCGATTGCGCTCGCGGGAGCGCTGGAGACGGTCATCAACGATCCGCATTTCCGGTACGAGATGGCGAGAGCGGGCTGGAACAAAGCGAAGAAGACGTATTCCCTTAACCGCGTCATCAGCGAGCTGAAAAGGATTTATACGTCGTTCCCGTCCGAGACGGCCGTCTCGGCCGAAGACGAACCGGACATCGGCGGCGAGGAGCAATGACGGCGGCAGGACGCGGGGATGGCGTCGCGTTCACTTTCGTGCACGCGGCGGATCTGCATCTGGATAGCCCGTTCGCGGGCTTGTCGAAAGCGCCGCAAGCGGTCAGGGATAGGCTGCGCGAATCGACTTTCGCCGCGCTGCGTGGACTGTGCGGACTCGTTCGGCAAGAACGGCCCGACTTCGTCGTCATCGCCGGCGACTTGTTCGACGCGGCGGACCGTTCGCTGCGCGCGCAGCTTCGGCTGCAACGGGCGCTCGCGGATATCGTCTCGGCCGGCTGCGGCGTCTTCGTCGTGCACGGCAACCACGATCCCGAGAGCGGCAGAAGGGCCAAGCTCGATTGGCCGGAGGGCGTCCATGCATTCGGCTCTTCCGACGTGGAATGCCGGCCGGCCTATAATCGGCAAGGCGAGCTTGTCGCCCACGTTTACGGCATATCCTACGCGACGGCTGCCGTCGCGGATAATTTGGCGCTCCGCTTCAACGTACGCGAGGGAGCGCCTTTTCATTTGGCGTTGCTCCACGCGAACGTGGACGGCGATTCGAAGCACGACAATTACGCTCCTTGCAAGCTGGAGGAGTTGTCCGCGGCCGGCTTCGATTATTGGGCGCTCGGTCACGTGCACGACCGCCGCGTGTTGCGGGAGTACCCCCATGTCGTCTATCCCGGCAATACGCAAGGGCGAAGCGTCAAGGAGACCGGGCCGAAGGGCGCGTACGTCGTCTCCGTGTCGGATTCGGGCCGCGTCGAGATGAAGTTCCGGGAACTCGCGGACGTGCTCTGGCGGGAGACGGCCGTGTCGATCGAAGGAATCGGGACGGAGCAGGAGCTTAAGCAACGGTTGCTGGAAGCGGCGGAGAATTTGCAAGCCGATGCGGCTGGGCGTCCGGTCGTCGCGAGGTTCCGATTGGAAGGTCGCGGACCGTTGCACGAGAAGCTGCTGCAGCCGTCCGTCGCCGAAGAATGGCTGGAGGAGCTGCGGGAGTGGCTCGGCTCTCCGGAGGAGACGGAGGGCTGGGTATGGCCCGACTCCGTCGTCATTCGAACGGGCGGCGCTTGGTCGCTCGAGACGGCCGCGGATGATGAGGGATTCTTGGGAGAGTTGCTGCGAATCGGCCAGGCGGCCTCGAACGACGAGGCGTTATCCCGGACCTTGCTCGAGGAAGCGGCGGATTCTCTGATGACGCAACCGCGATTGCGGGAATGGCTGAGGAAAAAGACGCACGAAGAGCGGTCGGCATGGATCCGGCAGGCGATGGAGCTATCCGCGTCTTATTTGCGCGAAGGCGAGGCGGACGGCGCATAGGCGGTCGAATAAGGGCTTAAAGGGCCGAACCGAAAGGGCGGGAGCGCAACGATGCGCATCAAAGAGCTTCAAGTCGACGGTTACGGCGCGCTTCGGGCGGTCAAGCTCGCGCTCGATACGTCGGTAACCGTCCTATACGGACCCAACGAAGCGGGCAAAAGCACGCTTCTTCGTTTTGTCCGCAGCATGTTATACGGCTTCCCGACGAGGAAGGATCTCGTCGAGCGCGGCGAGCCGGTAAACGGCGGGCGCCACGGCGGCCGACTGCTCATCGAGGAGAAGGACGGCAGAACTTGGGTCCTCGAGCGTTACGCGGAACGGAGCGGCGAGTTGGTCTTGCGCGACGGCAACGGTTTCGAGAAAACGATCGGGCAGGCCGAGTGGGAGAAGGCTCACCTCGGCGGCATCTCGGAGAGATTGTTCCGGCAGCTGTTCGCCGTATCGCTGAACGAGTTGCATGAGTTGAGAACGTTGCAGGGCGAGGAAGTCGGCAATTATCTCTATCATGCGGGTCTCGCCGGAGGAACGGCGCTAACGGGCGCCCGGCGCAAAATCGCGGCGGAGATGGACAAGCTGTACCGGCCGAAAGGTTCGACGCAGGAGATGAGCAAGCTGCTCGCCGAGATGAAAGCGATCGAGATCGCGATCCGCGAGCGGAAAGACCGCGTGCTAACCTATGTGGAGACCGAGGAAGAGCTGGCGCGGCTGAAGGCGGCATTGGCGGAAGCGGAGCGCGAGCTTCCGATGCTTCGGCTGGACGCCGCCAGGCTGCAAGCCGCCGGCGAATCGAGGCAATGGTGGCTGAAGCGAGAAACGTTGCTCGCGGAGGACGCGGAAGCGAGGAGCCGGCTCGCGAATCCGGATGCGCCGCTTCTGGCGGAGGACGCGGCTTTCAAGCGGGAACGCTTGACGAAGGCCAAGGAAGAAGCCGAACGAGGGTATGCCGAGGCGAGAGGGAAAGCGGAGGAATGGAAGGAGCGGCGGGCGCGCGTCGTCTGGGACGAGGCGTTAGCCGCTTCCGCCTCAGAATGGGCGCGTCTCGACGGCATGAGGGAAGCGATCTCCGCCAAGCGCGAGGAACGGACGGAACTGGAAGCAGAACGGAGGACGCTGAACGAGGCCGTCCATAGCGCGATCTCCCGCATATCCGCGAATTGGGGAGAGACCGAATTGCTCGCGTTCGGAGGGCTCGCAGCGGAACGCGAGCAGATCAGGGCCTTGCAGCTGGAGTGGGCGGATGCGGAGAAGACTCGCGCGACGCTGCAGGCGGAGCTTCAACGGCTCGCGCGAACGGAAGCGGCGTTAGCCGCGGAAGCGGACGCGGAGGGTCGCGCTGAGCGGAACGGCGGCGCGGCGATACCGGCCGGATCGGCGGCATCGACAGGGACGGATGCGGCGGTTGTCGAGTCTTTCGGCCTGTTCGCGCCGCGCGCGAAGCCGGCCTTGCTGCAGGCTTGGCACCGCGCGGAGGATTCGCGGCGCGATTTCGAGCGCGCGAGGACGGCCGCGTCCGCCGTAGCGGGCATGATGCCGGTTACTCCGGCGGCGGAAGCCGCGGGCGGTTCGACGAGATCGAGGTCGGGGCAAGCGACGGGGAGAACGCGCAAGACGGGGCGCTCCCGCAATTTCCTGTTCGGCGTCGCGTCGGCAGCGCTCGCGCTCGTATTCGCGTCGATCTATTTGTTCGGCGGTAGCGACGGGCCGGGAGCAATCGGTTCGGCGCTGATAGCGCTCGCGTTCGTTATCGCTTCAGCCGTCTCGTTCCGCGCGGCATCGCCGACGGGAGCGGCGGATCGGGGCGCAAGCGAAGGGACATCCGCGCAGGCGGCGTCGCAAGCGTTGGCGGAGCTTCGGCTCGGCCGCAAGAAATTCGGCGAATCGCTTCGCCAGCTGCTACGCCATCCCGAGACGGCGGCAGGCGATCTGGGCGTTATGCTAGGAAGCGAGGGCACTGAAACTGCCGATGCAATCACACAGAGGGAGTTATTGCGAGTTTCCCCTACGGAGGACGAGAGCTGGCAAAGGCTGCGGGATGCCGTATATGAGCAGTTGGAGCGGTTCGAAGCTTCCGAGCGGGGCGAAGCGAAGCTGAGCGAGCTGTTGGGCCGGCTGCAAGAGACGCGCAGGGAACGCGAATTCGCGCTGGCCGACGCGACGGATAGCCGAGATCGACAAGAAAAGCTGCGCGAAGAATGGCGGCAATGGCTAGAGGAACGTAAGCTGCCCGCGAATCTGGAGCCGGACGGCTTGCCGGAGCTGCTCGGCTTGGCGGAGCAGGGACAGGTCGCGCTGCGGAGGCGGAATCGCGTTGCTGAACGAGTACTTGCGCTCGATGCGGCGATCGGCGATTACGAAGCCGAAGTCGGCAAGCTTCGCGAAGCCTGCGAGGGAGAAGGCGTAGCGGGAGCGGCGGCAACCGAGAATGATGCCGCTCGAACGGCGAGCCGGCTGGCGCGCGAGTCCTCGGCCATGGCGGCGGAGAAAGCGGAAGCGGAGCGGCTCGATCGGTTGTCGGCCGAATCGGCATCCGCCGCGGAAGAGGCGGCCGGACGGCTCGCGGCCGCGCAAGCCGGCATCGCCGCGATGCTGGAGGAAACGGGCGAACGGAGCGAGAGCGAGCTGGACGTCCGTCTCGCCGTCGACGGGCAAAGCCGCGCGCGGAGAAGGGAAGCCGGAGAAATCCGGATCCGGCTCGAATCCGGCAAAGACGAGGATGCGAAGGAACGGTTATACGAGCTGCTTCGATCCTACGACGCCGCAGAGCTGTCGGCTATGGCGGTCGAAGGGATGATGAGGCTGGAAGCGGCGGAGCAGGTTCGCTCCGAGCGGCTCGACCGGCGGGGCAGGCTCGCCCAAGAGCTGGAGCGCCAGCGCGGCGACGCGGAACTGGAAGATTCCGCGCAGCGCCTGCGGGAGCTTCAGGGCAAGCTGGAAGCGTTGACCGAACGATACGCCGTGCTGGCATTAAGCGAGCGGCTCATCGCGAGAACGAAAGCGGTGTTCGAGGAAGAGAAGCAGCCGGAAGTGTTGATGCGGGCGTCCCGCCATTTCCGCCGCATGACGGACGGCGCTTACGTCCGCATCGTGGCGCCCGGCGAGACGAAGGCGATGCTCGCCGAGACGGCGGACAAGCGACTGCTCGACAGCGCCTTCCTGAGCCGCGGCACGCAGGAGCAGCTCTATTTGGCGATGAGATTCGCCTTATGCGAAGCGGCTTCCCCGGACAGGCCGCTGCCGTTGCTGCTCGACGATCTGTTCGTCCACTTCGACGAGAAGAGGCTTCAGTCTACGATTCCGGTCATCGGGGAGCTGTCGCGCACCCGGCAAGTCATTCTGTTCACTTGTCACGAAAGCGTCGCGCGGGCTATTTCGTCCGGGCTTCCGGAAGCCCGGATGCTTGTATTGGGGAGCTAGGGCTAGGCGGCGGCGGCGGAATCGGCACTCGCGGTCTGTCTCGGCTGATCAAGAACAGCCAGCCGAGGCTGAGCAGTCCGAACGTCGGATACAGCGCGGACAGCAACGGTCCGAACCCGAATTGGCCGGCGAGGAAACAAAGCAGAAGCAACGACGCCGTAATGAGCCAAGGCGCCGCATTCAGTCTCGATTCCAGCTGAAGCGTCAGCCCGAAGATGTCGGCGACGAGCGTCGTGAAGATTTCCATGAAGATGAGCAAGACGTATATCCAGTGCAACCAAGCGCTCAGCGATAAAGCGATGCCGCCCATCGGAATGTCGAAGCGGGCGACGTCGGGCATTCTCGCCGACAATGCCAGATGGCCGGCGAGAAGCATCAAGCCGATGCCGATGCCTCCTAGCCAAGCGCCCCTTCGCAGCACGACCGGATTCTTGATCGCGGAGCCGAGAGGGACGAGAACCGCTTGCGACATCGACAAGTTAAAAGCGGCGTATAGGAACGGCGATAACCAGGCTGCCCATGGCGACAGATCGCTTTCTCGGGTCAGCCAAGCGCCGGATACCGGCTGCCGAAGCGTCTCGACGACGAGGAATGCCGTAAAGCCGATCATGAGCGGGACGACGAACGTATTGATCGACAGAATGGCGTTCATGCCTCTGCGCAAGAGCAGGAAGCAAGCGAACATCGTGACGATCAAGCCCGTCTGATAGCTGAGGTTCAGATGTTCGGAGAAAATCGAGCCCGCGCCCGCGAGCATGACGGCGTTGACGCCGAGCAAAACGACGAGCATCAGCACGCTGACCCACTTGCCCGTTCTCTCGCCGAACAGATGCTTGTTCAAGTCTTCGTATGATTTCGCCTGCAGCTTGGCCGACAGCAACATGACCTTGGCTCCGATCCAGACGAAAAACACGGTGGACACGACGATCAAATACGGTCCCCAATACCCGAAACGGGTGAAAAACTGCATCACTTCCCTGCCGGAGGCGAAACCCGCCCCGACGACGGTTCCGATAAACACCAACGCGACTTGAATGCTGAGCGCCCATTGCTTCATTCGAGCGGAACCTCCCGAAACGGACCTTGTCCGGCTGTTCTTATACTGTATGAGACAGCTTGGACGGGCATGACTTGAGGAGCATGCGAACATGTCTTTCTTGCACGCGGGTTATATATGGCAGGTCGTCTGGAACGCGACATTATCTCTCATCGGCGTCATGGTGTTGACCGCGGTCATGGACGGCAACGGCTTCTTCCGTTGGGCGGCGCTCCATATCGTACGCAGGTTTCACGACCGGCGTTTGCTCTTATTGACGGGGTTGGCGCTGTTCTCGTGCTTGATTACGACGTTCTTCAACAACGACGGCACGATTCTCATCATGACGCCGATCGTGCTGGAAGCGACGGCGCTGCTCGGCATGGGCAAAACGGCGAGAATCGCTTTCCTGCTATCGGTCGGTCTCATACGCTTTCCTGCTGACGATTCCCGTCTTGTTCGTGTCCTTGACGGCGCTTTGGTTGCAAAACCTGCTCTAACGAACGAAAATCGCGCGAGATACCGCGAATCGGCGGACCGCAGGGGGGTTGATCGGAAGCGAAGATCAGGTACAATGGAAGAAGGACGATTCACGGTTCCCGAGGGGGGAGCGAAAAGACGCCGCGCGGGTGCTCCGCGCGCGCGGAATTCGCTTCGGGCGCCGGGCTTGCGAGCAAGCCCGGCGATGTGAGCAAACGACTACCCGGCCCGGGAGAATCGTCCGTCTGTTCCGGGCTTCAAAGGAGCTAGTTCAAAATGAACGACGAACGATTGCAAGAACATTTGCGCAAGAAGCCTTACCTCGTCGATGCGATCGCGGGTAATTCCGCCATGCTGGTCTCTCTCGGTTCGACCGGGAGATTGTACCGGCTGTGGTGGCCGCACATCGATTACCCGCAGCATGTGGACGAGATCCGCGCGGGATTGAAGATCGGGAAAACGCCGGGGGGCGTAACCTGGTTCGACGATCCCGCGGCGGGGTGGACGCATGCCGCAAGCTACGTGCCCCGCACGAACGCTTATCGCGTCGTTTCCTCTCATCCGGAGCTTCCGGTCGAAGCGGAACAGACCGACTTTGCCGTTCCGGGACAACCTCTCATGGCGAGAGGATACCGGCTGACGAACAAGGGGCGCGAGACGCTGCATTTGGAATTTTACCATTACGGATCGTTCCGGATCATGGACAATGAATGGTACATGACGACGGAATTCCGGGGCGATCACGATGCCCTTTTGCATTTCCGCCACCGGTACGCGTTCGCGATCGGAAGTCCGGAGACGTGCAGCGGCTATCAAGCCGGGCAAGGATCTTGGCGGCAAGCGAGCGACGGTTATCTGAACGGCAACCGCATCGACATGAAACCGGACGGCGCGATGAAATGGACGTTAGCCGAGATCGAGCCGGGTCAGTCGGTCGTCGTTCCGGTCTATATCGCGGCCGGGCATTCGCGCGGGGAAGCGCTCGAAGCGCTGGAGACGGCGAAAGCCAAATCTTACGACGACTGGTTCGCGGAAATGGTCGCGTATTGGTCGAATTACTTGTCCGAGGCGGCGCCATGTCCCGGCGGGGACGAGCGCATCGTCGACTTGTACGAGCGTTCCCTGCTCGCGATGAAGCTGATGGCGGACGAAGCGACGGGAACGATCGTCGCCGCTCCGGAATTCGACGAGACTTTCAGCCGCTGCGGCGGATACGCGTACAGCTGGGGAAGGGACGCGGCGTTCGTCACGACGGCGTTCAACAAAGCCGGCTTGGGCGCGCTGACGGAGAAGTTCTACGACTGGGCCGTGACGGCTCAGGAGCCCGACGGTTCCTGGCAACAACGCCATTACAACGACGGCAGCCTCGCGCCCCATTGGGGCTTGCAAATCGACGAAGGTTCCTCGCTCTTATGGGGAATGTGGGAATATTACTTGCACAGCGGAGAGCGCCAGGATTTCCTGGAGCGGATGTGGCCGTCCGTCGAGAAGGGCGCATCGTACCTGGCCGGGTTCATCGACCCGGAAACCGGGCTTCCTCTGCCGAGCATGGACTTATGGGAGGAGCGGCTGGCGGAACATACGTATTCCGCGGCCGCGGTTCACGGCGGTTTGTCCGCCGCCGCCTCGTTCGCGCGCCGCAAAGGACGGAACGAGCTCGCGGACGCATGGGAGAGCATCGCTCGGAGCATCTCCGCTTCGATCGAGGCCCATTGCTGGAACGAGGACAAAGGTTCTTATTACAGAGGTCTCAAGCTGAACGTCAACCCATGGGATTACGAAGCCGCTATCGCGAACGGAGCCCGGGGAACGGTGAAGCCGAGGGACAAGGGCTATCAATCGTACATTCTCGATCACGATCCGATCGTCGACATCAGTCTGCTCGGACTTTCCGTGCCGTTTGGCGCGGTTCCCGTCGACAACCCGAGAATGGCCCGCACGGCGGACGCGATCGAAGCGCTGCTCACATCCCCGAAGGTCGGGGGCATCAAGCGCTACGAGAACGATGCCTACATCGGCGGCAATCCGTGGATTCTGACGACGTTGTGGCTCAGCCATTACCGAACGTTGCAAGGCCGTTACGACGAGGCGAGGCGGCTTCTTGATTACGCCGTTCGCCATACGACGCCGTCCGGCTTGTTGCCGGAGCAGGTCGACCGCGAGACGGGCGAGACCGCTTGGGTCGTTCCGCTCACTTGGTCGCACGCCATGTTCTTGCTCGCGGTCCACATGCTGGCGGAACGCGGAGAGCTCCGAACAAACTGATCCGCATCTCATAAAAGGGGCAAAAGTGGTGGTACAGGAGTTATATTCCTGCGCCGCCACTTTTTAATTCATAAGTCGCTTAGGGGCAGCCCCTTCATTTGCTTGAAACCGAGTCAATCAACCAGTTAGAACCGAATACATCATCCTATTCCATGGATCAGTCATCGACGGAAGTCCGACTTGATTCTACAATAGAATAACAAAAAGATTCGTGCGGAGGGGTGTCTATGTATACCGTGCTGGTCGTTGACGATGAAGCCATTGTCTGCCAGGGAATCAAGGAATTCCTTGAATCGTCCGACATTAACGTTACGAAGGTGTTGACGGCTTGGAATGGTTACGAGGCGCTGGATTACTTGCGCATGGAATCGGTGGATCTCGTTCTAACCGATATCCAGATGGACGGTTTGAACGGCATCGAATTAATGGAATCGATACTCGCGGAGAAGCCGGATATTCCGGTCGTCGTGATCTCCGCGCACGATGAATTTCATTATGCGCAAATGTGCATCCGATTGGGCGCCCGGGATTATTTGATCAAACCGGTTCTGCTCACGCAGCTTACGGAGGTAGTCAGCCGGGAGCTCTCGGACCGTAAAGAAAAATACAAGCTGCTATTGGAAGACTCGTTAAAGCTCAAATTTTCGATGACGGGCATGTCTTCTCTGCGAACCCATTTCCTAAATGAGGTATTGACGGGATCTCTAGAGCATGACGACGAATGCCGGTATATATTCGAGCATTTAGGCGTAGAGCTGAGCGGTCCTTATTTTGCGGTGTATGTAGTCGAATTACTCTGGTCGCATGCCGGGTTGTGGGGAGAAACGATCCGTTCGCTCCGCGACCGGAACCTGCTGAAGTACGCAGCGTTCAATATAATTGAGGAAACGCTGACGGATTGGAATACACTGGCGTTCTACGGGCAAGGAAACCGGATCATGGTCATTCTGCAGTTAGGCGATTCCGAGGATGAACGAAACAGGATGGATGGGTTAACTAAGCTGAACCTGATTGGAAATACGTTGGCAAGCAACATCCGACATTATCTGCACATGGAAGCGGTAATCGGCATTAGTTCCATTCGGAATGGGCTGGAAGGGCTGCCTGATGGCTATAGGGAGGCAAACGATGCCGCGAAATGGCACGGTCTGTACGGGAATCACAACGTTTTCTATGCGGCGGATTTCTCCTTAAAGAAATTGAGAGCAGCTGTGAACTGGCAAGAAAAAACCGATACATTCGTCGAGTGGATCAAGATCGGTAAAAAGCAGGAGGATGTGCAGGAATCCGTCAGCAAGTTTATTACGGACATCTCGCCGGCACTGGAAGGCGAAGATTCGACAGCCGGTATTCCGCTCAGCATCGCTTATCGGGTATATGCGACACTATTGGATATGAAAGAAACGGTCGGAGATCGTTACAAAGCGCTTGATCCGCTTCTGTTCTTTCAGTTTCCGCTGTCGGGGATGGAGCAGAAGAAGCGACTGTCCGCCTTTCTATCGGAAGCCGCCGGCCTTGTCCATACGTCCATGACCGACCAGGATCAAGCCATCATTCAGATGACCATTCAGTTCATTCGTATCCATTACCGCAGTAAAGGATTGAAAATACAGAATGTAGCGGAGCATGTGCACCTGAGCCCTAACTATCTGAGTTACTTATTCAAGCAGATTATAGGAGAAACCATCTGGGAATTCGTAACCAAGATACGGATGGAAGAAGCCAAACAGCTCCTCGTTAACACGACCAAGAAACGGTATGAAATCGCGGACGAGATCGGCTATGAATCTCCAGAGCATTTCAGCCGCATGTTCAAAAGGTATTTCGGCGAAAGTCCGAATACAATCCGCGGCTAAGCCGAATACAACCACACAGAATAATGAGATCGGCGGGGGTGCCGTGTTATTCAGAACATTGAAACCGCAAAGATTTATCCATAAAGCGATTCTGTTCGTCATCGTATTCCTGATCGTTCCGATGCTGCTTATTTTTTGGTTCGCTTCCGATAAAGCTTCTCTCGCCATCCAACAGCAGGCGGGAACAACGTTGTCGGAGCTTAGCAAACAGAACCACATTACGATGGACAAAGTGATGGATTCCGTTGATCAGACTACGGTCTCTATCTTAAGAACGGGGCTCATGCAGAGTAGGAGCGAGGGGAGTACGCTCACTTTGAAACAGCGTCTGGAGTGGTACGCGGCAACGGAGAAGCTGCTCAAAGACGCTTCTTCCCAGGTCAAATATTCCCTCTTCGTCGTAACGGAGAATTCTTCGGACTACTACTTTGCACCTACGACCGATGTGTCTGAAGCCGGGGTCTTCTTCATCGAAGATTTAAGGGATAAACCTTGGTTGCAGGATGCGGTGAAAGATGGCGGCGGCGGGTCTGTCAAGATCATCGAACCGTTCGGTTTTAACTTGAAACCGCAGAAGACCGTGGCATACGTTAGGGCAGTCATCGATCTTTCCGACGGCAGCAATACCCGTGGCATCCTGGTTGCCACGGGTATTGAAAGCGTGCTGCGCGCCGAGATGAATTCGATCGCATTGCCCGTAGGGACAAAGGAATATCTCATCGACGCTAGGGGAAACGTATTGGCCGGTTCACAGCCGGTTGCGTCGACTTTCTTCATGCCGCAGAGCTCGAGAGATCTGCTTCCGAACGTCTTCATTGCGAACAGCCACATGTATATTTATCATGACAGCGTGTCTTACGCCAACCGGCTGGTTTACGACATTCCGCTTGATTCCCTCATCGGCTCCCATCGCGATGTCCAGGAAATCATCCGGATTACAGCCCTCTGTTATTTCATCGTCATCCTGATTTTTCTATTCTATTTCGGCAGATCGTTCCTTCATCCGATGGCCAGGCTTGCCAGCCTTACCCGCTCCTATGAACCGGGAGCACGACCGATGCGCTTCAATGAAGCGGAGCGTAAGGATGAAATCGGTCATGTCTACCGGTCTTTCTATACGATGACGGAACGGTTGAACCAACTGATCGAAGAAAAATACGTCATGGAGATCAAACAGAAGGAATCCGAACTGATGCTGATGCATTCTCAAATCACGCCGCATCTGCTGTACAATACGTTGGATTCCATCTACTGGTACGGAATCAGGGGCGGCGTTCCGGAGGTGGCGGACATGGTGAGGGACTTATCGGCGCTTCTTCGGATCGGGTTAAGCCGCGGTAAGGAAGTCATCACGATTCGTGAAGAGCTTAATCACGTGCAGGCGTATCTGCATCTTCAGGAAAAAAGGTATCAACGTTCGTTTCAATTCCATATTGAGGCGGAAGAGAGCATCGGCGACTATCTCCTGCCGAAAGTCATCTTACAGCCTCTGGTAGAAAACAGTATCCTGCATGGTGTCGGAAAAATGGACGGAGAAGGGGAGATATGGATTGACATCCAACTGTCTGAGCCTGAATTGCTGATCATAGTTGAGGACAACGGATTCCGTCCCGTCGATTTCGAAAGAATCGAATCGCTGCTCGAGGGGACGGCTAATGTCGACAGGGGATTCGGGATCCGCAACGTTCACAAACGCATTCAATTGCGTTATGGCGACGAGTACGGACTCGCCTATTCCGCCAGGAAAGAAGGCGGCGTCAAAGCCTCTATCCGGCTTCCCGCCATCCGTTCATTGGACGAGTCGCCCATCTCTCCTGAATGAACTATCGAAACCGCCGTAACAGGCGGTTTTTCACGTTGACGGGGCGCTTCTCTTAGGATGTATCACAATGTTCGGAGAACCCGTCATGGGAGTGCCAATCGTTTCTTTATATAATGACAGAGACTTGAAACGATAACCGGGAGGAAGAATCGGTGGCGACTGTTATTGCTGCGGTAGAAGAAAGAACGGCCGGCAATCGGCTTTCGAAGAAAGTAAAGGATCATTTTTGGGCTGTACTATTTCTGCTTCCGGCGATCGTCATTTTCTGTATATTTTTGTGGACGCCGATCGTGAAAGGAATGGTCTACAGCTTTATGAATGTCGATTTCGTGAACGGGAGCACATTCGTCGGTTTGACGAACTATCGCGAGATTATTGAAAGCAGTACCCTCGGCATATCGGTCCGGAACACTTTGTATTACATGTTTCTCGGCGTGCTGATCGGATTCTGGGTACCGAGTATCGCAGCGATAGCCGTATCGGAGCTTAGATGGTTTCAGGGTACGATGCGCCTGATGGTCTACCTGCCCAACATCGTACCGGCTGTCGTTCTGTATGGGATGTGGCAATGGCTTTACGATCCTCTCGGACCGGCGAATCAAATGCTGTCTGGGTTCGGTATTCACCAAGTCATGTGGCTGACCGATAAAAACACGGCGATGCTCTCTATCGTCATTGCGGAAACTTGGCAAGGGTTCGGAACGGCCGCGCTGATTTATCTGGCCGGCATCGTCGGCATTCCGAAGGATTTATACGAAGCAGCCGAGATTGACGGGGCGGGCGTGCTGCAGCGAATTCGCCATATCACGATCCCAAGCATCCGACATCTGTTTGTGCTCCTGTTCATTTTGCAGATGATCGGAACGTCTCAGGGCTTCCAAACGCACTACGCGTTAACCGGTGGAGGGCCGAATAATGCGACGTTAACTTATATGTACCAGATCATTAACGAAGCGTTCGTCGGATTCAACTTCGGCAAAGCGTCGGCGATGGGCGTACTCATGTTCGTTGTGCTGACGTCGCTGTCGATTATCCTCTATTTCATTCAAGGAAGGAGTAAAGAAGCGTGAAAAAAAACGATCGCGAACGGAGCATCCTTTCGACGTACGATTTACAGAAACCCACAGTTCGTCTTGGTTACGGCGTTATGCTGCTAGGTTTGTTGTTTCTTGCCTTATCCATGTTATATCCGTTCGGCACGACGATCTTCTCCTCGTTCAAGACCAAACAAGAGATTTTTACGTTTCCGCCTTCTTTTCTGCCGAAACAATGGGAGTGGAGGAACTACGCGGAAGGATTTCAATACGTTGATTTGGGACGGGCATTCGGGAACACGCTGATCCTCTATGCCGGGAACGCCATGATTCCGCTTCTCGTCGTGGGGTTTGCGGCATTCAGCCTATCTCAGATGAAGCTTCCGTTTCGCAAAGGCTTTACCTTTTTCTTCATGAGTACGCTGTTGATTCCGAGCGCGACTTACTTGATTCCTAGTTTTCTTAATTTGCAGAGCCTGGGCCTTATCGATTCCTATTGGGCTTTCTGGTTGCCCGCCGGGGCCAATGCCTTCCAAATCTTGCTGCTAAAAAGCTTCTTCGACGGTATTCACAAAGAATTGTTCGAGGCGGCGCGAATCGACGGCGCTTCGGAAATACGCTGCTTCTTTCGGCTCGCGGTTCCGCTGTCGCTGCCCGTCTTTTCGACGCTGCTTATCTTCGCCTTTACCCATACGTGGAATGATTGGTATTGGCCGTCTCTTGTTCTAACGACACAGGAGAAATATCCGGTCGCCTCCGTTGTTTACCGCAACATCATCCAGTCGAGCATCATTCCGTTTAATGTCAAATTCAGCGTGCTGACCGCCGTAATGCTGCCGCCTCTGGTTTTTTTCCTACTCTTCCAGAAAAATATTATGGCCGGCCTGAATCTGTCGGGGGTCAAGGGATAACCGAGGTGAATTCGTCACCACAATCCGAGAATCCGTCATCGATTACAAAACATATCCAAAGTATGATATTTTTGCAAATCAATTTTCGTTATAAAGAAAGGGGAAAATTCAATGAAGCTTTATGGCAGAAAACTCGGAATCATGCTTCTCGTCGCACTGATGGCATTCGTAACAGCCTGCGGAGGGAAAAACAATCAAACGGACGGCTCAAGCCATTCGCCCGCGAAAGCGAGCAGCTCCGCAGAGAACAGCGCGCAGAGCGAGAGTACGGAGAAAGCGACGGAATCGGATCAGAGCAAGCCGGTTACGATGACCGTCCAATACCCTAAATCCGATAATACCGTGGCCATTACGATTACCGATGAGGCAATCAAACGTTTCACCGAGAAATATCCGAATGTAACGATTAAGAAGAACGATTGGCAGTACGCGCCCAATGAAATCGGCATCAAAATGGCTGCGAAGCAGGCGCCATCCTTCTATTCTACTTTCGCGACGGAAGGCAAGACGCTGCTCGAGAAGGGATGGGCCACGGACCTGACGCCATTCTTGGCAAACTATGAGCACGCAACCGATTTCAATGAAACGCTCACAGCGCCGTTTACCTTTAACGGGAAGCTTTACGCCATCCCGCGCGATGCCTATATCATGACCGTAATGATCAACAAGAAGCTGTTCGAAGCGAAGAACGTTCCTCTTCCTTCGCTGGACTGGACATGGGATGAATTCTATGAAGCGGCTAAAGCGACCGCAGACCCGGCGAAAGGTATCGCGGGCTTCGCCATTATGGCCAAAGGCAACGAGGGCGGCTGGAATTGGACCAACTTCCTGTATCAAGCAAGCGGCGAAGCTGAAACCATTGCGGACGGCAAAGTGAAGTCGGCGTTCAATTCGGAAGCTGGGGTTAAAGCAATGGAATTCTTGAAGAAGTTAAGATGGGAAGCAAAGGCGATGCCGCAAAATTGGGCGCTGAACTATGGCGATACGTATAACCTCTTCAAACAAGGCCGCGCGGCTATCGTCCTGGGTAATACCGTCGAGGATGCCGTGAATAACGGCGGGATGAACAAGGATGATATTATTCTCATGCCGATGCCTTCGATGGAAAAGGGCGGGGAACATGTTGGCGTATTGGGAGGCAACTACACCATTATCAATCCTCAGGAAACGCCTGAAGTGCAGCGAGCGGCCTTTAACTTCGTAACGAACGATCTGTTCGGAGACAGCGGACTGGAAGCGCTGCGAACGGACCTTGCGAGCAGAAAGTCCAAGGGTCAAGTGAAGCTCCCGAAAGTCGCCGAATATTGGAAGTCGGATTCCGATTACGGCATGAAGGTGCAGGCGGTATATGGAGAGTTCCCCGAGGTCGTATACAAATACGATCCGCGGGTGTCGGAGCTGGCGAAGGGCGCTCCCGAGCCGGCCTATAACGGCCAAGATTATTACGCGGCTATCACGAATGTCATGCAAGAGGTGTTCACCGATAAGAACGCCAACGTTAAAGAACTGCTTGACGCTGCCGCACAGAAGTTCGACAACGAGGTCCTTTCGAAGGTGAAAATCGAATAGAAAAGGAAAGGGGCTGCCGTGACCTTGGGCAGCCTCGACGATTGACCAAAATCGAAAAGCGATGATGCAGAATGAATACTCTGCATCATCGCTTTTTCATATTAAAACTGATTTAGCCTCTATTCGTTCTTACCGGCCTTCCGGTGTCAGCAGCCGGATCGTGAGCACGGCGCGGGAATCCGGGTCCAGGTCGATCTTCATCCAGCCTCCGGCGACTTTGGCCGTCAGCACGTTCGTCATGCCGTCTATCGGGATGCCGAGCAGCTTGGCGGCGTCGGCGCCGTCCATGCCGAGCTTCAGTCCGCGAATGTTCGTCTTCGCCGTCTCCGCATACACTTCGACGTAAACGACGGCGAACGCTTCGTCGAAGCCGACCGACAGGCCATCGTATTCCCAGATGACGATCGTGCGGTCGTCGCCGGGCAGCGGATAAGTCTCGATCGGCAAACCGTATTTCTTGACGATCGTTTTGTCCGAATCGCCGAGCTTGACGTTCGCGAGCGAAGGCGCTTTCGGATTATACGTTGACTCCTTCGCCGAATCGGCCTTCGGCGGGGGCGAGTCGAGCTTGGAAGCTTCTGCGGCGTCCGACGGATCGCTTTCTTCTTCGTCGGACGTTCCCGCTTGGCCGCCGGCCGGAGCGGACGGATCCGGGCTAGCTTCCGGCGCCGAGGACAAAGGAGCGGGATCCCCGAATCGGTCGGGCGCGGCATCGCCGTCGGCGGGTCCGGCGATTGGCATATCCGTGTGGACCGCCGTCTCCAGGTTCGTCGGCGGTATAGAAGAGACGGCATCGGGAGGCGTGGCGCTACACGATACTAGAGCGGCGGACAGCAGCAGGACGGCGCCGAGTTTCAGTCGAATCGCCGCGTGATTTGTCATGTCCACCCCTCCTCCATGTATTCATTATATGTATTAAGACATGACAAATCATGGAAAAGTTTCGTCGGCGGAGCGATTTTTCTCGAAATGCTTCTTTTGTCGCACGAGGTCGTCGTTTGTCGCGGAAATCGCGGGACTAAAGTCATGAAACGGGCTTGCGAATAAGACCGAATTGGCTAGCGGTTCCAACTAACCCCGATGTTGCGCGAGCGAAAAGGATATGGTACGTTAAACGGAAAAGAATTCGGGTGGAGGGGATATCATGGACATCCTGAAAGAACGCATATTGAAGGAAGCGAGCGTCATCAACGCCGGGGTGTTGAAGTTGGATTCTCTCCTCAACCACGGCGTGGATCCGCAATTGACGATGGAAATGGGCAAGGAATTCGCCGCGAGATTCTCGGGAGAGAACATCACGAAAGTAATCACGGTGGAATCGTCCGGCATTCCCGTCGCGTTCGCGACGGCGCTCGTGCTGGGCGTGCCTCTCGTGTTCGCCCGCAGGAAGAAGACGCTTCTCGGGGAGCCCGACGCTTATTGCGAACGGGTACCGTCTTTCACGAAAGGCATCGTGACGGATTTGATCGTCTCCCGCCACTTGCTCAGCGCGGACGACTCTGTCCTGTTCATCGACGATATCATCGCCAACGGCGACGCCGCGCGCGGCTTGATCCGGATCATCGAACAATCCGGCGCCAAGCTGAAGGGCATCGGCATCGTGCTGGAGAAATCGTTCCAGGCGGGCGGGCGTACGCTTCGCGATCTGGGTTACCGGGTAGAGACGCTCGTGCGGATCCAATCGCTGGACGACAACACGATCACGTTCGCGGACGAGTAGAAAACCGCGCATATCCTTTCCCAATCGCTTTTTCATATCGTATAATAGTATTTAATCTGCATATGGGGAGGCGAACGGCAGATGGAAAACAGTAACCGGGAGCAATGGTCCCAGGATTTCTTACTGAACAAGCTGGAACAGGCGAAAGTCCATTTCGAGCGTACGATCGATAGCAAGCATACGGAGTTCGACGACCTATACCCTTATATGATCGAGCATCCGCAATTTTTCTGGTATAAACGCTACGTCGCATGGTCCGAATTGCTGACGATCGTTAAGCTGTGCGAAGAGCTCGGCATTCCATGGACGGAACGATTCGCGACCCATCAATCGGAGTACGTGAACAACAGAGTCATGTCCAGCAAGGTACTGGATTACTGGTACGAGACGAACGATACGAGAGAGCACGTCGGCTAACGTTTCCGCCTTGCATGCGCAATACCTATAAGCGAACGAGAAGGAACCCGCATGGACGACCGTCCGGCGGGTTTCTCCTTGAAGGAAGGAGGACGAGTCTCCTATGGTGATTAAGGAAGAACAATTGGACCGCTACCGGCAAGACGGCACGAAAGTCAGAATCGTTCGGGACGCGCTCGAGCTGAACGATGTCATGGGCATCGTCGTCGCGTGGGACGACGAGTACGTGCTCATCCGCAGGCAAAATCGCAAAGTCGTCAAAATCAAAAGGAGCTACGACATGCAACCGGTGACCGAAGAGAGACGGTGGCAGCAGCCGGAGTAGCGTCGGACGTTGCCGAACATTTTACTAATATTATTGTTGACGATGGTTGTCCGAGATGATATGATATATTTCGTTGTCGCGCTTTGATTCTCACTGAGCGGCAAGGAGTATGCGGTCGTGGCGGAATTGGCAGACGCGCTAGATTCAGGTTCTAGTGGTGTAACAGCCGTGGAGGTTCGAGTCCTCTCGACCGCACCATACTTACAAACCCAGGAAGCCTTGCTAAGCAAGGCTTCTTTTCTTTTTATGTTCACGGTTGGCGATAGGTGATCGGCAGGAAGTCATATCCCGAAATATGAGCCCAATAAGGTCGCTCCATTCCGTTAGCGCGCCAACAAAGGTGATTTTCGGCGAATAAGATCTCTAGCTTCCGTTAAGAAGTTCGAAATGCGAGCGAGGGAGCGTTTCGACAAAACGCCTTCAACGCCCAGAGGACTCCGAAGGCGTTTTTTCTTATCAACCGCCACGGTAGTAGAGTTCTATATCGTCGGAATAACGAAAGAGAAGGTCTTAATATTGAAAGCGATAACTCAATTGGATTCAGTACAATATAATCAGGGGTACTTGCGCCACTCATGGGGAGCATGATCTCGCAAGAGAAGTACGAGGCGATTCACAAGGAATTATCCTCCATCCGCGAATGATTTACCGCTTGTGATATAATTCTTGAATACTATCGGCGAAGGGAGAACGATATCGGAATGCGCAGGATCAAACCCTTTATAAACTCTCTTCGCTTCAAGTTTTTTGCCGCCGTATTCGTCATCTTCGTGCCGCTCGTCACCGTTCTGATTATCAACAATTACTATTCCGCGAAGGTCGTTCGTAACCAAGTCGCGCAATCGAACAAAAATATGCTCAGTCTGTATATGGGCCAGATCGATCAGAAATTGCAAGAGATCGACAAGTATTTGACCCATAAGTCGGAAAGCGATCTGGACTTGCTCGATTTGGAATTCCCAAGATCATTGGACGAAGATAGGTACAATCTGGCGAAGATCGGGTTATTCTATAAGCTGAGAGACGAGGCGGGTTATTATCCGATACTCGACTCGTTCTTCGTATACTCCGAGCCTAATCACGATATCATGCTCACTTACAGTTCGTTAGACACCTACCAATCCCGCGAGGGAGTCAGGCAAGAAATGCTGCAAATGATCGAACAGCATAAGAATACGATCGATTACTCGCGATGGCACGTCTGGCACGGCGACAGCGATTACTATGTATTTCATCTGATCAAAACGGGCAATGTTTATTTAGGAGCATGGCTCAATAGCAAAAATTTGATGGTGCCGCTCAACCTGATCGATCTCGGAAAATCCGGCGCGGCGCTGCTTACGACGGACAAATTCGAGCCGATCAGCCATTCGGATCTGATTCGGGACCATAAAATCGATCTGAATTTCCCGGCGGAATCTTACTCGATCTCGGGTAACGGAAACAATCCTTATCTTGTCATGGGCGAGCCTTCCGCCAAAGGCGACTTTAATCTGGTCGCCGTGGTTCCCGACAGCACGATTCTGGAGAGGTTACCTTTTCTGCAGCGAATTTCTTCCATCGTATCGATCGCGGCCGTAATATTTCTACTCCTATTTGTCTTTATGATGAGGATGGTATTCCTGAACCCCGTCAAGCGGATCGTCGTCGCGATGCGCAGGCTGCGGGATGGCAATTGGTACTCCAGACTGGAGCAGACCCGGACTTCGACGGAGTTCGAGATCGTGAACGAAACGTTTAATCGCATGATCGCTGAAATCCATGATCTGAAAATTAACGTATACGAGGAAAAGCTGAATCACCAGCGTGCGGAGTTAAGGCGTCTGCAGCTGCAGATCAATCCGCATTTTTTCCTGAATTCGCTTAATATCATATACAATTTGGCTACCGTCAAGGATTTCGCCATCATTCAGGAAATGACCAAGTGTCTGGTTAACTATTTCCGGTTCATGTTCCGCAGTAATTCCTATTTCATTCCGCTTCGGGACGAATTAGACCACACATCGAATTATTTGAGGATTCAGCAGCTTCGTTTCCCGGATATATTCCAATACCGCGTCGAACAGCCCGAGGAGTTGCTGGATACGGAGGTGCCCCCTCTCATCGTTCAGACGATGGTGGAAAATGCGATAAAATACGCCGTGAACATGGACGAACGGATCCGGATTACGGTCGAAGTAGGCACGGAGAAATCGGGGAGTTCATCCTATATCGTCATTTATATTCGCGATACGGGTCCCGGTTATCCGGAAGAGGTCTTGCAGAGGTTGGAATCGGATGCGGAGTATGCCAACGAGAACGGCGAGCAGATCGGAATATGGAACGCGAGGCGTAGACTGCGTTTGCTGTATGAAAATCGGGCGACCATCGAGTTCTTCAACGAATCCGGCCAAGGCGCGGTCGTTCGGATTCGTCTACCTTTAACGTGAGGTGACGAGAATGTATCAAGCGTTGATCGTCGATGATGAAGTCCATGCGGTGAGAGGATTGCAGGCAGGCGTCCAATGGGAGCGCCTGAATATCGATGCCGTCCATACGGCGCATAGCTTGAAGCAGGCCCAGGAGATATTCGAGTGCCATCCGGTTCATCTGATGGTGTGCGATATCGAAATGCCTCAAGGGACGGGATTGGAATTGGCGGCTTGGGCTAAGGAGCATTATCCACAGACGGAAACGATTTTCCTCACTTGCCATTCGGATTTCAGCTTCGCGAAGCAGGCTATCCAATTGAACAGCTTCGATTATCTGCTCAAGCCGGTGGACTACTCGGAGCTCGAGACCGTAATCGAGAAGGCTCTGGACAAAATGAAAAAGGAAAGCGAGCTTCGTTCCTTCGAGGACACTCACCATCATTACCGCAAACTGTGGGAATCGCATAAGCCGGTCGTAGCCGAGCGGTTCTGGCAGGACCTTATCGAGCAGAAAATTCCTTCCGCCCCGGAGCCGATCCGCGAGCATATGCGGAAGGCCGGGCTTTCTTATCCTGAGACGACTCGTTTTCTGCCGATCTACACGCGCGTTCAAAGATGGTATAAGGAGTTGTCCGACCGGGACGAGCGCATTATGGAATATGCCCTTCGCAATGCATTCGAGGAAAGCTTAAAGCAAATGTCCGGCGCCGCGGTCATTCCGGTTCAGAACGGCTCCTTGCTTACCGTATTGCCCCTTGATCATCCGCTCGACAAGGATGAACAATCCGAGCTCAAGAGAGGATGCGATTCCTTCATTCGGAGCTGCAACCAGTATTTTTATTGCGACATCTGCTGCTATCTCGGCAATCCTGTGCAGCTTCACGAGATGGTCGGGATGCTGCGTTCCCTTCAGCGTCTCGATGAGAACAATGTGACCAAGATCAACCGAGTGTTTACGTTAGGCGACTTCAATAAGTACGCTTCCCCGGTTAAGCCGGCCGCTTTCGGCGATTGGGCGGAGTGGATGAAGCAAGGTGCCCGCGAGAAGCTGGCGAAACAGGTGACGTGTTATTTAGATTCGTGGAAGGAAAAGGAAGGGATCGTCGATTCGCAAACGGTTCATACCTTTTATCAGGATTTTCTGCAAATGATATTCTTCGTCTTGCAATCCAAAGGCTTGCAGGCTAACCATGTGTTCGCGCACAATCTGCTGACCGATAAGCCCAAGTCTGTGCTTAGATCCGTCGATACGCTGCAGGAATGGGTGGGATACGTGCTAGAAGTGGCGATGAACCATATCCATTCTACGGAAGAGAACATGTCCGTCGTGGAGAGAATCAAACGGTTCATCTCCGAACAGATCGGCAAGCAGGACCTCACGCGCGAAGAAATCGCGAATCATGTATTCCTGAATCCGGACTATCTTTCGCGGGTATTCAAGAAAGAAACGGGAATGTCCATCTCGGACTATCTTCAGACGAGACGAATCGAGTATGCCAAACATCTGCTTGCGAACACCAACCAATCCGTTAGCGATATAGCCGTCGCTTCCGGTTATTCCAATCTTTCTTACTTTTCCACCTTGTTCAAGAAGTCAACCGGCTTTAATCCTATCGACTATCGAAGACGAACTCATGCCTAATCGTGAATCAGCCAATTCGGAGCCAATTCGGCGTTATCCGGATTGGCTTTTTATATTCCATCACGTAGACGAAGTCGGAATATCGCAAGTCGGAAGTCGTTTTAGTGGTAAGCGCCCAAGACCCCCATCCCTTACAATGAACCTATATCCGCTAGGAAAGAAGGGAACAACCCATGACTCGGACAGGATGGCAGGGCACATTAAAAAAGCTGAAGCGATACCGGGCATTGTTTCTAATGGTATTGCCGGGAATGGCTTATCTGATCATGAATAATTACATGCCGATGTTCGGCGTAATCATTGCGTTCAAGGATATCAATTACGCCAAAGGAATTCTCGGCAGCGATTGGATCGGATTCAAGAATTTCGAGTATTTGTTCAAGACGGCGGACGCCTTCACCATAACCCGAAACACCTTGCTCTATAACGGATCGTTCATCGTCATCAATACGGTAGCGGCCATTGGGATCGCGATTCTGCTTAATGAAGTGAAGAAAAAGTTCGCGGCCCGTTTTTATCAAAGCATCATTCTTCTGCCATTCTTGATTTCCATGGTTATCGTAGGTTACCTGGTCCTCTCGATGCTGAGCTCGGAGAGCGGCTTCATCAACAAGAACGTACTTCCCATGTTTAGAATGGAGCCGATCTCGTGGTATTTTGAACCGAAGTTCTGGCCTTACATTTTGACGCTCGTGCAAACTTGGAAATATACCGGTTATTTGTGCGTGATCTTCCTCGCCGCGATTATCGGGATCGATAACGAATATTACGAGGCCGCGACCATCGACGGCGCGAGCAAGTGGCGTCAGATCCGCAACATTACGATTCCGTTAATTGCCCCGACGATCACGATCATGACGTTGCTGGCGATCGGCCGTATTTTCTATTCCGATTTCGGCTTGTTCTATCAAGTACCGTTGAACTCCGGACCGCTACAGCCAACCACGGATGTCATCGATACTTACGTCTATCGCGGTCTTATGACTCTGGGCGATATCGGAATGTCCTCCGCTGCCGGATTATACCAGTCATTGGTCGGATTTATCCTCGTTCTGTTATCCAACTACGTCGTCAGTCGCCGCAATCGGGAAAACGCCTTGTTCTAAGCCGATAGGAGGTCATCTGCCATGAAAAACAATCAAATGAACCAGGCTGCCATCCATGCGGTGTTTCTAATCCTGACCGTCGCCTGTCTGTTCCCGTTCTTGCTGCTCTTCATGTCGTCGATTACGTCGGAGAGCGCCATTGTCCTGGACGGATATTCGCTCTTCCCAAGCGAGTTCAGTCTTGAAGCTTATTCCTACCTCTGGACCCAGAGAGGAGCAATGTTCAGTTCCTACGGCATTACGATCAGCATCACCGTCATCGGCACGTTCGTCGGGCTGCTGATCAGCGCATTGCTTGCTTATCCCTTGTCCCGCCATGACATGCCTTTGCGCGGCATCCTTTCCTTCCTCGTATTTTTCACGCTTCTGTTCAATGGCGGCTTGGTGCCGACTTACCTGATTTACACGGAAGTGTTCCATATGAAGAACACGCTTATGGGTCTCATTATTCCCGGACTGCTCACTAACGGATTTTTTATCCTGCTTATCCGGACTTTCTTCAGCAACTCGATTCCGGTTCAAATCATCGAGTCCGCTTACATCGACGGAGCATCGGAATTCAAAATCTTCTATCGGATGGTGCTTCCGCTGTCCCTTCCGATTCTTGCCACAATCGGCCTTATGCTGACGATCAACTATTGGAACGATTGGTTCAACGGTTTGATCTACGTAACGGAGCCTAGACTATTCAGCATCCAGAACCTGCTCAACCGGATGCTGTCCAACATTCAGTTCCTCCAGCAAAACAACATGGGGGGCAACAGTTCGCAAACGGCTGCCAATCTGCCCATGAACTCCGTGCGAATGGCAATGGCTGTCGTAGGTATCGTCCCGCTCGTCTGTATTTATCCGTTCTTCCAGAAATACTTTGTCAAAGGGCTCACGATCGGGGCCGTCAAAGGTTAGGCCATATCTGGACTTCCGTCCGGTTGGTATAGAATAAGAACAAACATTATTTAGGGGGAACACACATGCCAAGCAATTCTAAGGCCGTAATGCTTCTGCTCTCCGTCGTGCTTGTATTGTCTACGTTGCTTTCCGCTTGCGGTAATTCGAACGACGCGAAAGGCAACTCTACCGAGAAGCCAAGCGGCAGCGAAGCTGCTTCAACCGCTTCGGGCGCCGCGAACAACGACAAAGAGCTCGAGCTATTCGTTGCATTTCTGGCAATCGGAAATATGAAAGAAGTAGATCTTATTCAGGAAGAAATCAGCAAAATCACGAAAGCCAAAATCAATGCGACCGTCAAGCTGATGCCGATCGACGTCGGCGCTTGGACGCAGCAAGTAAACCTGTTGCTCGCGGGCAACGAGAATTTGGATTTGCTAGTATCGTCTTCTTTCTTCAATTATAGCTCTCAAGTGGCCAAGGGACAGCTGCTTCCGCTCGACGAGCTTGTGGAGAAGTACGCGCCGACCGTCAAGGATACGATGGAGCCGGCTATCTTTAACGCCACCAAAATCGGCGGCAAAATGTACGGCGTGCCGAGCGTTCGGGATACCGCGGCGGATGAAGGCTTTATCGCCAGAAAAGATTTGATGGACAAGTACAACCTGAATTTCGACAACGTCAAAACGTTCGCGGATATCGAACCGATCCTCAAGACGATCAAAGACAACGAGCCGGGCATATATCCATTGGTGCAACGCGCGCAGACTTTGGCCGTCGCCTCCGAGATCATTCGCAATTTCGTTGACCCGTTAAGCGACTCGAACGGGGTCCTGCTTACGGATAACCAGGATTTGAAAGTCGTTAATCTTTATGAGCAACAGATTTACAAGGATGCGCTGAAGCTGGCCAGAAAATGGTATCAAGCCGGCTATATTATGCCGGACTCCGCAACGACGCAGGAAACGAACAACAGCCTAGTCAAAGCCGGGAAAGGATTCGGATACTTCTCCAATATGAAGCCGGGCTTCGAACAGCAGGAATCGAATCTTCAAGGACATGAAATGATTGCCGTCCGATTGACCAAGCCGCTTTCCACTTCGGATGCGGGTACGGGATTCATGCTTTCGATTCCGAAAAATACCCAAGATGCGGATCGCGCGGCTCAACTGCTGAACCTGATGTATACCGACAAGGACATCGTCAATTTGCTCGATAACGGCATCGAAGGCAAACACTACGTGTCTGCTGGCGACAATCTGATTAAAGTTCCCGAAGGCGGCAGCAACTACGGCTTCAACCAATGGCAAGTGGGTAACAACTCTCTGGCCAAAGTGTGGGAAGGCACGCCTGCCGATATTTGGGAGCAGACGAAGGCGTTCAATAAATCGGCCGTTTTCTCCAAAGCGCTCGGTTTCACGTTCGATGCGTCTCCTGTGAAGACCGAAGTGGCTGCGGTTACTAACGTAAACAATCAATATAAGGCAGGCATTGAGTCCGGCACCATCGATTCTTCCAAACTGGATGAGTACGTGAGCAAGCTGAAGACGGCGGGTCTCGATAAGATCATCGCCGAGAAGCAAAAACAGCTGGATGCATGGGCGAAAGAGAACGGCGTGCAGTAAATCATAACCGATCGAGAGCCTGAATGGTTCCCTTCTTCGAAACCCTGTTTCGGGGGAGGGAATTTTTTAGCCCGCGATGAAAGGAAGGAATCCCATGAAAAGTAAAACGAAGCCGGAACAGATCATCCGATATGTAAGCAATGATAAGGGACCGGTGTTGGGCTATTCGGAAGCTTCCGGAGTCAACACTCTTAAGGTAGACGGGCTCGCGTTCAAGGACCTGAACAAGGACGGCAAATTAGATCCATACGAGGATTGGCGGTTATCCCCCGAGGAAAGGGCCAAGGACCTCGCTTCGAAAATGACGGTCGAGCAAATCGCCGGATTAATGTTATACAGCAGCCATCAGGCCATACCCGGAAATCTCGGTTGGTTCCCGGCCGCGTATGACGGCAAGGCGTTCGGAGAAAGCGGTTCGGAAGTTCACGATCTATCCGATGAGCAGCTTGCGTTTATCGCGGAGGATCATATCCGGCATATTCTGATCACCCGGGTCGAAAGCCCGGAGGCGGCCGCGAGGTGGAACAACAACGTGCAAGCTTATGCCGAGAGCATCGGTCTCGGTATACCGGCCAACAATAGCTCGGATCCCCGCCACGGATCCGACGCCTCCACCGAATTTAATGCCGGCTCCGGCGGCACGATCTCCATGTGGCCGGAAAGCATGGGCCTGGCGGCTACCTTCGATCCGTCCGTCGCGCAACGATTCGGCGAGGTGGCATCCAAGGAATATCGCGCGCTAGGCTTGGCCACGGCGCTGTCTCCTCAAGTCGACATCGGCACGGACCCGAGATGGTTTCGTTTCGGCATGACGTTCGGCGAGGATCCGCAGTTGTCGGCCGATATGGCCCGCGGGTATATCGACGGCTTTCAGTCCGCGGAAGGCGAAGCGGAGATCGCGGGGGGTTGGGGCTATGACAGCGTGAACGCCATGGTGAAGCATTGGCCCGGCGGCGGATCCGGCGAAGCGGGCAGAGATGCGCACTTCGGCTACGGGAAATACGCGGTCTATCCGGGAAACAACTTCGACGAGCATCTGATCCCGTTTACGGAGGGTGCTTTCAAGCTGGCCGGCAAGACCGGGCAAGCGTCCGCGGTTATGCCCTACTATACGATCTCTTACGGGCAAGACACGAAGAACGGGGAGAATGTCGGGAACTCCTATAACTCTTATATCATCCAAGATTTGTTGCGGGAACAGGTCGGTTATGACGGCGTTGTCTGTACGGATTGGGGCATAACGGCCGATGAGGGCGAAGACATTACGCGGCTATTCCCGGGCGGACGAAGCTGGGGCGTGGAAGAAGGCTATACCGTTGCCCAGAGGCATTACAAGCTACTGATGGCGGGAGTCGATCAATTCGGCGGCAACAATGAAATCGGTCCGGTGGTCGAAGCCTATCGCATTGGAGCGAAGGAGCACGGCGAAGCTTTCATGCGCAAGCGATTCGAGCAATCGGCCGTGCGACTGCTCAAGAACATTTTCCGGCTGGGGCTGTTCGAGAATCCGTACTTGAAAGTAGAAGAAACGATCGCAACGGTCGGCAGCGCGGATTTCATGAAGGCCGGTTACGAAGCCCAACTGAAATCGATCGTTCTGCTGAAGAACAAAGGGCAAACGCTTCCCCTCCCGAAGAAGCAAACCGTCTACATTCCCAAGAGATCGCTGCCGGCCGGTACGGATTGGATGGGCATGCCGATTCCGGCTTCCGAGAAATATCCGGTGCACCTCGATATCGTCAGGAATTATTTCCATGTGACGGATCGTCCGGAGAATGCGGATTTTGCGCTTGTCTGCATCGAGAGCCCGCATTCGACCAAAGGCTACAGCAAGGAGGACGCGGAGACGGGAGGAAACGGGTATATTCCAATCAGCCTTCAATATGGCCCTTATACGGCCGAGCACGCGCGCGAGACCAGTATTGCCGGCGATCCTAGGGACGTATTAAACCGTACTTATAAAGGTAAAACGGTTTCCGTATCGAATACTTCCGACTTCGAAATGGTCTTGGCGACGAAAGCCCTGATGAAAGGCAAACCGGTCGTCGTTTCCATGCTTCTGTCCAACCCGGCGGTAGTCGCGGAGTTCGAGGGGGAAGCGGATGTTATCGTAGCGCACTTCGGCGTACAGGATCAGGCGGTCTTGGATATACTGACGGGCGCTGCGGAGCCGCAGGCGTTGCTGCCGTTCCAGATGCCCGCCAATATGAAGACGGTCGAAGAACAGCGCGAAGACGTGCCTCGCGATATGGAGGTTTACGTCGACTCCGCCGGGAACGCTTACGATTTCGCCTTCGGATTGAATTGGGATGGAGTGATCCGTGACGGGCGCACGGCGAAATACGCCAAACATAAATTTGCGGATCAATGAACAGGAGGATGCGGAATGAATCGGGACTTAAAGAAACTAATCGCAGAGATGACATTGGAAGAGAAAGCAGGCATGTGCTCGGGGCTTGATTTCTGGCATATGAAAGGGGTCGAGAGGCTCGGCATCCCGTCGATCATGTTAACCGACGGACCTCACGGGCTTCGGAAACAGCGGGCATCCGCGGATCACCTGGGCTTGTTCGACAGCGTACCGGCAACCTGTTTTCCGTCGGCCGTCGGACTGGCAAGCTCTTGGGATCGGGAGCTGATCGGCAAGGTAGGCGTTGCGCTCGGCGAGGAATGCCAAGCCGAAGACGTGGCCGTTCTGCTCGGGCCCGGCGCCAACATCAAGCGTTCCCCGCTCTGCGGGCGTAACTTCGAATACTTTTCCGAAGATCCTTATCTGTCCTCCCGGATGGCGGCAAGCCATATCCAAGGCGTTCAGAGCCAAGGAGTCGGCACTTCGCTTAAGCATTTCGCCGCGAACAACCAAGAACACCGCCGAATGACCGGAGATTCGGTCGTCGACGAGCGTACGCTGCGGGAAATTTATTTAGCCAGCTTCGAGCTTGCGGTGAAGGAAGCGCAGCCTTGGACGGTGATGTGCTCCTACAATAAAGTAAACGGAACCTATGCTTCGGAGAATGAATACTTGCTGACGGACATTCTGAAAGACGAATGGGGTCATGAAGGGTTCGTCGTTTCCGACTGGGGCGCGGTGAATGAGCGGGCTGACGGTCTGGGGGCAGGACTCGAGCTGGAGATGCCGTCCAGCGGAGGTATGGGCGATCGTAAAATCGCCGAAGCCGTGCGCGGCGGCAAGCTTTCGGAGGAGAAGCTGGACCGGGCGGTCGAGCGTCTGCTGAACATTATCTTCATGGCCGTAGACAACAAAAAAACGGGCGCATCGTATGATGCGGAAGCCCATCACCAACTCGCTCGCAAAGTGGCGCGGGAAAGCATGGTGCTGTTGAAGAACGAAGGCGGCATTCTTCCGCTGCCTAAGGAAGGCAACATTGCCTTGATCGGCGAGTTTGCGGTCAAGCCGCGCTATCAGGGCGGAGGCAGCTCCCACATCAAGCCGACCAAGCTGGAGGAAATCCGGGAAGAGATCATTAAATCCGCAGGAAGCGGCGCGCGAGTCGCTTACGCACGAGGATACGATCTGCAATCGGATGCTTCGGACGACCGGCTTGTCGAAGAAGCGAAGCAAACAGCTTCTCAAGCAGACGTAGCCGTGATTTTCGCAGGATTGCCGGAGCGTTACGAATCGGAAGGCTTCGACCGGACTCATCTTCGTCTTCCGGATAATCAAATCAAGCTAATCCAAGCTATTGCGGAAACGCAAAACAACATCGTGCTCGTCTTGAGCAATGGAGCTCCGGTGGAGATGCCATGGCTTGGCAGCGCGAAGGCCGTGCTCGAAGCCTATCTTGGAGGCCAGGCTCTGGGCGGTGCGATCGCCGACATTCTCTTCGGGGATGTCAATCCGAGCGGCAAGCTGGCGGAGACATTCCCTCGGCGGCTCGAGCACAACCCCTCCCAGCTTAACTTCCCGGGCGAAGGCGACCGCGTCGAGTACAAGGAAGGCTTGTTCGTCGGTTACCGCTATTATGACGCCAAACATATCGAGCCGTTGTTTCCATTTGGTTTCGGATTGAGCTATACGACCTTCGAATATTCTAATCTGGTCATCGGCAAGAAAAGCATCCGCGACGACGAGCAAGTTACGGTGAGCGTGAGCGTGATGAATTCGGGATCGCGCGCGGGCAAGGAAATCGTGCAGCTGTATGTACAGGACGTACAGAGCGAGGTGATCCGGCCGGTCAAAGAGCTGAAGGGCTTCGCGAAGGCGGATCTTCAACCCGGCGAGACGCAAACGGTATCGTTTACGCTGGATAAACGCTCTTTCGCCTACTACAACGTCGATCTAAAGGATTGGCATGTAGAGACGGGCGAGTTCGTAATCGGGGTCGGCCGCTCCTCGCAGGATATCGTGCTGACAGGGACTCTCGAAGTGCAATCGACTGCGGTCATTAAGCCTGTTTATTCGCGCAATTCGACGGTTGGCGACTTGTCCGGCGATCAAAGAGGGGAAGCCGTCATCAAAGAATGGATTCGCCTGACTCCGTTCGGCGCCATGGTCCCCGAAGACGGCGAGGGATCCGAAATGATGGCCGCCATGATGAAGGATATGCCGCTTCGGGGGCTGGTCGGTTTCAGCGGCGGAGCGTTGACCGAAGAAGCGCTGGATGAAATACTCCGGAAGTTGAACGGATAAGGATTAAAGGAGAGGACGATATGACTGTTATGACTGTTACGGAAAAAACCCGAATCGGCGTGATCTTGAAGCAGGAAGCGATGCGGGACATCCTGCTGAGACATATTCCCGATTTGCCGAATAAGCCGCCGCATATTGCGTCGTTGTTAAAGAGCCTGACTTTGGAGCATTATTACCGCTACCACGAGGAGGAGCTTTCGCAGCCGGATTGGATTTCGAACGTCTTGGATGACTTGGCAGGCCTGATTCTCGAAAGCGAGGAACAAGGGGAAGACCCGGTTATCGTGCCGGATGAGCATTACGAGGAAATCTCCGTTGTCCGAGGCACCGCTTCCGTCCTCTCTCCGGAGCAAGCCGGGCTGTGGGACGTATTTGAACTCCAGCTTCGCGGTCCTAGTCATGGCAATCCTTATGTGGATGTTTCGCTGGGTGCCGTGTTCGAGAAGGAAGGCCGCTCCGTGCGAACGGCCGGATTCTATGACGGAGAAGGCGTCTACCGGATCCGGTTCATGCCGGATGCGCAAGGAGAATGGACATACAGCACCTATAGCACGGCACGGTCGCTCGATGGAATCGAAGGCTCTTTCCTCTGTACGGAAGCTTCCGCCGGCAATCACGGCCCGGTGCGCGTGAAGAATACGTATCATTTCGCTCATGATGACGGAACGACCTATCTTCCGATCGGAACGACCTGCTACGCTTGGACTCATCAAGGGGCAGAGCTGGAGGAGCAAACGCTGGAAACGCTCAGGTCTTCCGCATTCAATAAGATGCGGATGTGCGTATTCCCGAAATCGTATCTATTTAATGTTAACGAACCGACCTACAATGCCTTCGAAGGCTCCTTGGAGGAAGGCTGGGATTACACCCGCTTTAATCCGGCTTTCTTCCGCCATCTGGAGAATCGGATCGCCGATCTCGGCAAGCTGGGCATCGAAGCCGACTTGATTCTGTTCCATCCGTATGACAGATGGGGGTATTCCGAGATGAGCCGGACTGCGGACGACCGCTATTTGCGGTATATCGTCGCTCGCTTATCCGCCTATCGGAACGTGTGGTGGTCGCTCGCCAACGAGTATGATTTGATGTGGTCCAAGAGTCCGGAGGATTGGGAGCGCTTTGCAAGCATAGTTACGGAGAACGATCCTTATCATCATCTCATCTCGAATCATAACTGCATGAATTTTTATGATTACAGTAAGCCATGGGTCACGCATTGCAGCATTCAGCGCGTTGATGTTTACAAAACGTCCGAGGCTACGAACGAATGGCGCGAAAAATGGAAGAAACCGATCGTCATCGACGAGTGCGCTTATGAAGGCGATATCGACCATGGCTGGGGCAACATTACGGGCGAGGAGATGACGCGCCGGTTCTGGGAAGGCGCCGTTCGGGGCGGTTATGTCGGGCACGGAGAAACCTATTTGAACGAGGAAGAAGCGTTGTGGTGGTCCAAAGGCGGTAAGCTTCATGGAAGCAGTCCGGCACGCATCGCTTTTCTCCGCAAGATCATCGAAGAAAGCCCGGGCGGCGTGCTGGAGCCGCTCCCATCGGATTGGGATGTCCCGTGCGCGGGAGTATCGAACGAATATTATATCTATTATTTCGGTTTCAATCAGCCGAAATTCCGCAATTTCAGTAGGAAGTCGGGCGTGAGGTATGAGGCGGAAATCATCGATACGTGGAACATGACGATCGAGAAGCTTCCGGGCATCTATGAGGGGGCGTTCAAAATCCAGCTTCCGGGGACGCAATTCATGGCGGTTAGATTGACGAAGATTCAGTAGGGGGGGGTGACCTTGAAGCAAGTCAAAGGAGTAAATTTAGGCAACTGGCTTGTTCTGGAGAAGTGGATGAGCCCGACCATGTTCGCCGGAACGGAATGCGAAGACAAGACATGGCTTTGCAGAACCTTGCCCCATGAGATTAAAGTCGATAGATATATCCAACATAGATCTACCTACATTACTGAGCGCGACTTTGCGTATATAGCCAGTAAAGGATTAAATACCGTCCGTATCCCCGTTCCCTATTTTATCTTTGGAGATGTAGAACCATTCGTAGGCTGTATCGAATATTTGGACAAGGCATTCGACTGGGCGGAGAAATACGGTCTTCAGATTCTGATTGACCTGCATACGGCTCCCGGGAGCCAGAATGGATTTGATAACGGCGGTATCTGCGGGGTGTGCAAGTGGTGTCAAAATCCGGATGATGTAGAGTTCGTGCTGACGGTACTGGAACGAATGGCGCAGCGTTACGGAACGAGAGAAGGACTATGGGGGATCGAGATCCTCAACGAGCCGATATCCGAGGAATTGTGGAACCTTGTAGATATTCCGAATCGTTATCCGGCGGTCGATAAGGAAGAGGCGGCGGGATCCGGAGGAGTGCCAAGCGATTTCCTGCGCGTCTTCTATGTAGACGCATACCGGAGAATGAGAAAGCATTTGCCGGAGGAGAAAGTTGTCGTAATCCATGACGGATTCAGGCTTCGCGAGTGGAAGGATTTCATGAGAGAAGAGGAGTTCGTCAACGTCGTTCTGGATACGCACCAATATCTTATGGTTGCGGAAATCATGGGCTGCGCTAACAATCCGGAAGCCTACGTCGAATTTATCGAGAAGAACTTCGCAAAAGACGTTGCCGAAATGCAGGAGTATTTCCCGGTTATCGTCGGCGAGTGGTGTATCTTCAATAACGCAGACGGTTTGAAAGAAATGAACGCAGAAGAACGAAAGTCGCTCTATCAGAAAATTGCCGATTCGCAGCTATCCGCCTGGGACAAGGGGCAGGGCTGGTTCTACTGGAGCTACAAGTTGCTGCTTGATACGGTACATGATTCAAAATCGGAGGGCTGGGACAGCTGGGATATGGGCAAGAGCATGGACCAAGGCTGGTTGCGAAATAAGTATTGATTTCAAAAATCGTGAAAACGAAGAAATGGCGGCGTTAGGGGGGGTACCCCTGCGCCGCCATTTTTCGAAATCGGTCAACTGCTGCTTCGCTCAGAATGCTAGAAGGCTAATGCCGAGGGAGTCTTGTCAAGAAAGATCCTCGCGACGTTGACGCTCGCGGACCGAACTTGCTATAATGCATGATAGAATGGATTATCGATAATATTATCGATAATCAAGAGCGAGGAGGGGACGACATACTCTTTCGGTTGGACGAACGAGGCACTTCGTTAAGCGAGCAAGTGTATTTGGCGCTTCGGGAATCGATCGTTCGGGGCGAGCTTTATCCGGGGTATCGGCTTCTCGTGCTCGAGATCGCGACCGCGCTGAACGTCAGCCAAGCGCCCGTACGGGAAGCGATGGAGCGTCTGAAGCAGGAAGGGTTGCTCGTCGGCAAAGCGAACAAAGGGTCGATCGTCTCGGAGATGAAGCAGGAGGAGATCGAGGAACTCTACGCGTTACGGGAATTGATCGAGCGGGACGCGGTGCGCAAGGCGATTCCGAAACTGGCCTCGGGCGATTACGAGCGATTGGAATCGATCTACGAAGACATGCGCGCCGCGGCGAAGGAAGAGGACTTGTTTCGGTTCATCGACGTGGACATGGCCTTCCACGGCTATTTCTTCGAGAAGGTCGGCAACCGGACGATCTTGCAGCTCTGGCAACAGATCGCGGCGAAGCTCAAACGTTTCTTGGCGATTACGAACAAGCTGTATTTTCCCGATCTGCTGTCGATTGCCGAAAGCCACGCGCCGCTCATCGAGGCGCTGCGAAGCGGGGACGAGGCGGTTATCGAGCAACGGTTCGTCGGGCATATGAAGGAAGTCTGGTGGCGAATGGATCGCAATCCTCAATGATAACGCACAAAAGGGAGGTCACTGCACGATGTCGCAACAAGGGATTCATGCGTTATCCGCGTTCGTTCCGGAAGTCGTCACGTTCGGCGAAACGATGGCTCTTCTGATGGGCGGGACCAAAGGAATCGAACATAGCGGCAGTCTGGACAAATCGTTCGGAGGCGCCGAAAGCAACGTCGCGATCGGATTGGCTCGTCTCGGCCACCGGGTCGGATGGTTCGGCGCGCTCGGCGACGATCCGATGGGCCGGATGATCGTGAAGGCGATCCGCGGAGAAGGAGCGGACGTCTCGCGGGCGACGCTCGCTGGCGACGCGCCGACGGGATTGATGCTGCGCGAGCAGCTGTCCGGGAAGACGTCGGTGTATTACTACCGCAAGCTGTCCGCCGCGAGCCGAATGCGGCCGGAACGGCTGGACGAGGGCTACATCGCTCAAGCCCGCTATCTTCATCTGACGGGCATTACGCCCGCGCTTAGCGAGAGCTGCGGGCAGACCGCGCTCGAAGCCGTCCGGATCGCGAAGTCGAACGGCGTCAAGGTCGTCTTCGATCCGAACTTACGGCTGAAGCTGTGGAGATTGGACGAGGCGAGGGTATCGCTGCTCACGATTGCGGAGGAAGCGGATTATTTCCTTCCGGGGCTTGACGAGTTGAAGCTGTTGTACGATACGGACGATTTCGCTGTGATCGTAGAGCGTCTTAGGAGGTTGCCAGGTCAATCGATCGTAAAGGGCGGAGATGACGAAACCTACGTCATCGGCAAAGACTCGGTGACGGCGGTACCTTACTTCAAGGCTAAGCATGTCATCGATCCGATCGGGGCGGGAGACGGATTCTGCGCCGGATTTATTTCCGGCTTGCTGCGCGGGTTCGATCCGGTAGAATCGGTACGGCTAGGCAATCTCGTCGGCTCCTTGGTCGTTCAGACGGTCGGCGATTGGGAAGGGCTGCCGACCCGCGCGGAAGTCGACGCCGCGTTGAACAACATCGCGCACATCGAAAGATAACTTCATTTAACAAGGGAGAGGAAGACGGTTAATGAATAAGCTACGCACGATACAAAGCATCGTCGATCACGGCATCGTCGCCGTACTTCGGGGGAAGGACGCGGACGAAGTCGCCGAAATGGCGGAACAAGCGATCGCGGGAGGCATTAAGGCGATCGAAATCACGATGACGGTGCCGTCGGCGCTGAAGGCGATCGAGAAGCTGGCTGCGAAATATTCGAGCAAAACGACCGACCCGGCTAAATTCGCGATCATCGGCGTCGGTACGGTGCTCGATCCCGAGACGGCTCGCGCGGCCATTCTGAGCGGTTCGGAATTCGTCGTCGGACCGGCGCTGAATCCGGCTACCGTGGCGCTGTGCAACCGATACCGCGTTCCGGTCATGCCAGGCGTTATGACGATCAAGGAAATCCAAGAAGCGCTCGAGCTCGGCGTCGATATCGTCAAGCTGTTCCCAAGCACGACGACTTCCATGATCAAGGCGATCAAAGGCCCTTTGCCGCAGGCGAACGTCATGCCGACGGGGGGCGTCACGCTGGATAACGTCGGCGAATGGATCGCGGCGGGCGCGGTCGCCGTGGGCATCGGCTCGGATCTGACGGCGGAAGCGACGAAGAAGGGCGATCTCGGCCTTGTCGCGAAACGAGCGGCGCAGTACACGGAAGCGTTCAAGCAGGCGAAAGCGATCGGTTAAAAATATCGCTGCGATTCAGACAGAAGAGCCGTCCTTGGTCCTTTGTAGACCAAGGAGACGGCTCTTCTTACGATTAATAGAAGAGATTCGTCTGCTTCAGCAAGCGATAGATGACTGCTGCGGTCGCTTCTCGTCCGCCGGACTACTTGGCCGACAATGCTGTTTTACACATATCCGTTTTACCGTTCGCAATCCAGTTACTTTGTCCGGAGCAGTAGCTCCTTGCGATCTGCCCCGCACGTGAAGCAGTTACTTCGCCCGACGCATTAACTCCCTGCTCGGAGACCCGTTCGAGCACCAGTTAATTCGCCCGATGCATTAACTCCCTGCTGAGAGAGCCGTTCGAGCACCAGTTACTTCGCCCGACGCATTAACTCCCTGCTCGGAGACCCGTTCGAGCACCAGTTAATTCGCCCGACGCATTAACTCCCTGCTCGGAAACCCGTTCGAGCACCAGTTAATTCGCCCGACGCATTAACTCCCTGCTGAGAGCCCCGTTCGAGCACCAGTTACTTCGCCCGACGCATTAACTCCCTGCTCGGAGACCCGTTCGAGCACCAGTTAATTCGCCCGACGCATTAACTCCCTGCTCGGAAACCCGTTCGAGCACCAGTTAATTCGCCCGACGCATTAACTCCCTGCTGAGAGCCCCGTTCGAGCACCAGTTACTTCGTCAAACAAAAATCCATGTGATCTGCCCCGTTCGTTAGCAATTGCCGTGTGTTATTCCCGGGCAATCGCTTACGAAAAAGCGAGACCACCATCCGATAAGGGGATAACCGTCAAAATGACCGTTATCAATAAACAAACGTCATCTTATTGGATGGTTAACGGTTATTTTGGCGGTTAAAGTTCCCATTTGCCTAGTCTATTTGGGGTTGTAGAGGACTTAACGGTCAAGATGACCGTTATGTATGGGGGGAAGGATTTTCTGAACAGTTATAACGGTCAAAATGGCAGTTATCGCATCCGTCGACTTGAGCGAAACGATTCCTGCCGATACAGCGATTTCGTAAGCGATTGCCCTGTGTGTTATTCATAACGTGTTGACACCGTTCCGCGTATGTGATAAATTATATTTCGCTGACGTCAAACCGTAGTCGGCAACACAGTGTGCGGTCGTGGCGGAATTGGCAGACGCGCTAGATTCAGGTTCTAGTGGTGTAACAGCCGTGGAGGTTCGAGTCCTCTCGACCGCACCAACCCATACAATCCCGGGAAGCCTTGCGATGCAAGGCTTCTTTTTTATGTTATCCGGGAAATGCGCGCACCCTTCTTCTGGGCGGGCATACCCTGTTTGCGAAGGGCGAATGCCCAATAAGCGAACAGAAGGTGGGCTTCGATGGCAGTTTCCTACATCGATTTCACGTCGCCGAACATGCAATTTACTTGCGACGTCAACAAAAATCCAGCTTACGTCAAAGACGATCGAAATCGGATCAACGCCCTTGGCGTCGATCAGCTTAACTCGCTCGGCAACGCTTCGATTCTCGACATATACTTGAGCAAAGGGAACATCGTCGAGCCGCACATTCATCAGAACGCGACGGAGCTCGTGTATTGCGTCTCGGGCGGCGCGATCGTATCGATGATCAATCCTTTCGCGAAGAAGCTTCTTAATTACCAGATCGGACCCGCGCAAGTCGCCAACGTGCCGCAAGGCTGGTGGCATTATGAAATAGCCACCGTGGATCAGACGCATCTCATCGCCATATTCGACGCGCCGGCGCCGGAATTCATTTCGGGATCCGATATTCTCAGGCTAACGCCGCCGAACGTGCTCGCGTATTCGTATGGCCTGGACGAAGCGACGGTGAAGGCGGCTCTCTCGCCGATCAAAGAGACGGTCGTCATCGGGCCGCCCGCCGGATTGGTGCCCGCGCAAGCGCAAGCGCACTCGCAGCGTCAGGAGCCTGTCCCGCAACCGTACCCCGCGGGTCATCCGCAGCCGTACCCTGCGGGACGGCAGCAGCCCGCTATCTCGTATAGCGGTCAACCGCAGCGGTTGCCGCGCGAGTACGCGACGGAATCCTATCCGGGTCTCGGCTACCCGGGGACGTCATACGACGGAAGAACGCCGTCTCCGCGATAAACGTAAAACGAACGCCCCGCCGGCCTCGGTGGAGGCCACTGAAGAACTTACGATTTTTCGAAGTAAGAAATAATGATTAAACGAAAAGACGACTTTTCATCCCATTTATTGGATGAAAAGTCGCCTTTT
>NZ_JBHSMH010000050.1:0-24612 GCF_042655365.1 Cohnella suwonensis
ATCCCTAAGCCACAGCTTGCACCGTGTTTCCTAAGCCCACCATGCGATCGGCTTATTTATCCGGTCTTAGCATTCGTTTCCGAATGTTATCCCGATCTTAAGGGCAGGTTGCCTACGTGTTACTCACCCGTCCGCCGCTAACCTTCTCCCGAAGGAGAAGATCCGCTCGACTTGCATGTATTAGGCACGCCGCCAGCGTTCGTCCTGAGCCAGGATCAAACTCTCCATAATAGTTGAAGCCGAAGCTTCTTATTACAGAGCCTTTTGAGGCTCATTCACTGCTGGTTTGTCTCCGCCGACTCGAAAGTCGACTTCGACGATTGTTTGTTTCTTACGCTCAATGTTCAGTTTTCAAAGAACAATTCTTGAATCTCTTTATTACTCGTCCGCTCCGTTTCCGAAGCAGGAATTAAATCTTACCGCATCCCCGCCAAGTTCGCAACCCTCAATTTCTTCCAAATTCGACGATACTCGACGTTTTTCGAAGGCGTTCGACGTTGTCGTCCGCGGCAGGAATTACAATTTACCATAGGCTCGCCACTGAATGCAACAAGAAAAATATGACATTTCCATTCAATGACTCATGACGGTCGGCAACAGAATCTCCAGCGTCGTGCCTACGTTCACGATGCTGGAGATTACGAGTTGGCCGCGGTGTGCTTCGATGATCCGATGGCAAACCATCAGGCCAAGCCCCGTACCTGATTCTTTTAAAGAAAAGAATGGCTCTCCGATCCGCTCCAGCCGGTCTTGCGGAATGCCAACGCCTTCGTCGGAAATACGAGTAATCGCGTTTCCGTCCGGATCCATGGAGACGACGACTTCGATTTGTCCGCCGTTAGGCATCGCTTCGATCGCGTTTTTCAATACGTTCATGAACACTTGCTTGATTTGATTCGGCTCGCACATGACCGACGCGATCGGCCACTCCGCGCTCATTCGCATATCTACGTTGTACAGCAACGCTTGCGGTTGCATGAACTGAATGACGGAACCGATCAACGAGCGAAGATCGCTTTGCACGAAATGCAACGCCTGAGGCTTCGCCAACCCAATGAATTCGTTCACGATATAGCTGATCCGATCGATTTCCATCAGCATGATATCGACGTACTCCGTGTCTTTGGCTTTCAACAGTTGCATAAATCCCCTCAACGCGGTGAGCGGATTGCGAATTTCGTGCGCGACTCCCGCCGCGAGTTCCCCGGCGATCGACAGCTTATCCGATCTGCGGATTATGTCTTCGGTCTTCTTCCGCTCGGTCAAATCCCTAATGACGACCTGCACGACCGAATCGAGGCCGTTCCTGTGCACGCAGATCGAAGACACTTCCACGTCGATCAAGTCGCCGACGATCGGTTTCAGCTTCAAATCGATGAACTCCATGTAACCGTCGCTTTGAATGACCTTATCCATTCTTTCTTTAATAATGGAATAGTTGCTTTCGCAGAAGAAACCGATCATCGAAAGACCGACGAAATCCGCATCGCTCGTCCCTCGGAGCAAGCGAATCGCCTGATCGTTGACGAAAGTGACTTTCCCTGCCCGATAAAGCAAGATCGGCTCCGGCGACAGCTTCAGAATACGGCTGAATTCTTTCTCCCTAGCCGCCAATTCGAGCTCCGCGCGTTTGCGGTCGGTCATATCGCGGAATAGCAACTGAGTCGAAGGAATGCCGAGGAAATCGATCGACACGGCCTGAAGCTCGACGTACAACACTTCTCCGTCGGTTCGGATCAATCTTCTCTCATGAGACTGGCCTTCCTTCGCGCCATTCAGAATATCGTATAATCCATCGATATCGTCGGGGTGTAGGAAAGGCGTCACGTGAAGGCCGATTAATTGGTCCGCGCTGTCGGCGCCGATCAACTTGACGGCCGCCGGATTCACGAAAGCAATCGCGGAATTCTGATAGACGACAATAGGTTCCGGCGAACATTCCACCAGAACCCGATATCTTTCCTCGCTTTGTCTGAGCCGCTCGTCGGCTTTCTTCCGATCGGTGATGTCCCGTTCGATGATGACGAATCCGATCAACCAGCCCGATTCGTCGTGCACTTGCGCGACCGTGACGTCCGCATAGAAGGTACTTCCGCTTTTCGTCGTCTTCAACGCTTCCATGACGGTCACTTGCTCTCCCTGTAAGATCCGGTTGAAGTAGTCCCGCGCTTCGATTCTATCTTGAGGCGTCTGCGGAATTTCCCGCCCGATCACCTCTCCCCGCTTCCAGCCGTGCAATTCCTCGAATCTCTTGTTCGCTTCCAACACCTTGCCTTGCAGGTCGATCACGTAAATGGCATCCGAGGACAAATTCAATATCGAATCCAGTACGAGCATCTTATAACCGTCTCTATTGTAGGGGTTGTTGATGTTCATCACCTTGTCGGAAGTATAGTTGACGATGGATTCGAGAATTTTCTACGCTTCGTCCGTGCTCGCGGCCGCTTCGCTTGCGGCAAGCCTTGCGGAATCAATATGAACAAGCTTGGTTTCGATATATCCGATAAAATGATCCGCAAGCAACGGATCGAATTGAGTTCCTCGGCATGCGCGCAGTTCCTCGATCGCCTCGCGGTAAGATTTCGTTTTCTGATACGGCCTTTCCGTCGTCATCGCGTCGAACGAATCGATTACGCAGAGAAGCCTCGCCAAGCGGGGAATCGCCGTTCCTTTCAAGCCGTGGGGGTATCCTTTGCCGTCGTAGCGCTCATGATGAAGCTCGACGAGCGGTACCAGATCCTTGAATTTTTCGGAGACGAGCATGAACTCTTTGCCCCATAACACATGTTTCTTTACGATCTCCCATTCTTCCTGCGATAACCTCGTTTTTTTGTTTAAAATGTCGCGGGGAATCTCCAACTTGCCGACGTCGTGAACGAGGGCCCCGAGCACGAGCAGCCGCCGGTCTTCTTCGTTCAAGCCGAGAATATCGGCCATGTCCACGGCATAAGAGAAGACGCGCTTCGAATGCTTGTACGTATACACGTCTTTCGACAGGAAAATGCGAATCTGCTGCTCCAACTCGTTGATGTCCTGTTCGAGGCTTCTCGGAAGATGTACTTCGTCGCCGAACAACACGACCGTATTTTTCCCTTTCGACTTGGCCATGTAGAGCGCTCGGTCCGCCCAGTCGATCCATTGGGACTTGTCGAAGCTCTCCTGCCGGATTTCCACGATTCCCGCGGAGAAGGAAACGCAACCGTGCGGAAAAACGTCCACTCCGTCGAAAGGCGTATCGTTCGTCTTTTTCCGGAGGGCGTCCATGAAAGATTTGGCTTCGCCGATCGCGAACCCCGGCATAATGATCGAGAATTCCTCTCCGCCGTAACGGGCGGCGAAAAACCCTTTAGGCTCGCATGCCTCCTTGATCATCTTGCCGATGAAGCCGAGCAACCGGTCGCCTTGCGGATGGCCAAACTCGTCGTTGTATTTCTTGAAGTCGTCCACGTCCAACATGACGAGGGAAATTGGGGGCCCGGATTCGTTCGATTGCCGAATAAACTCATCCAGCTTTTCCTCGAAGAAACTATGGCTATAGAGCCCCGTACGTTGGTCCAAGTTCGCCTTCTCGCTCATCTCGTAATACATTCTGAACAATTGTCGAAACGCATGAGAGAGTAGCATTCCTATGGCAAGGAACAAAAACAGGCCGAACGAACGGCTCCCGTTAATTAGCAGAACCAGTACGATCGACAGCAGCAAAGTTCCCATATATGCGAATATCGTGTCTTGCAAAATATTTTTTACGAATTCATATAAAGTTCCTTTGTACATCAAGTAATAGTAAATCCCTACGAACAAAACGTTTATCGTGAAGTAAACGGCAAGCGCGAGCGAATACGCGGCTAAATTATCGATATCGAATTGCCCGGTAATCCCGCCGAATAATTTGAACGTCAAACTGGCTCCGGCAATCATGAAAGTATATATCGAGAAGTTAAGCGTATGTTTCCACCATAGAATCGAGCGATTATATACGAGAGAGATCAAACAACTAACCAAAAGGATAAACATGGATTGCCCGACTCCAAACACAAAAAGAGCAGCCAAGTAGATGGAGGAATCCATCGACTGACGGTTGCCTTCGGGAGGAAGCTGGAAAGTAAAATGTTCCAAAATAAGGACAGCAGCGATCATCGAGTAGATCGTAACCCACTGGGACAAGGAAAAATGCTGAAACGTCGTATTAGAATAGAGCGAGAATAGCAATGATCCGAGAAGACAAACGATCAACACGTAGGCATTCCGAGGTTGACGAAAACGCGAGAAGAATCTTAGAGTGCCTTTCATAGTCCCTTCCAACCCTTCCTTGTCTCTTTAAAAATTTTTAAGGGAAACAGCTTTTACTGTTCCCCTTGGATGATTGGCTTATCCGATCTTATAGCCCGACGTGAGCGCGATCACGATGGACGCGACGATTACAGCATTGAATACGATGCGGGAAACTTTGATTCCTTCGAATTTTTTCATATGTAATTTTCCTCTCCTATTTAGGGTTTAATTAGCCGATTTTGTATCCGGAAGTCAGTGCGACAACAACGGAAGCAACGATTACGGCATTGATAACAATGCGGGAAATTTTGATTCCTTCGAGTTTTTTCATTTGAATTTATCCTCTCTGATTAGGTATTTAAATTAATTTAATTAGCCGATTTTGTATCCGGAAGTCAGTGCGATAACAACAGAAGCAACGATTACGGCATTGATAACAATGCGAGAAATTTTGATTCCTTCGAGTTTTTTCATTTAAGATCAATCTCCTCATCGTTTTTTTAATTGGTTATGTTATTTTGTCGTGACAAAGGATGTTCCGCTTTGAGCTTGCTTGCCAGCAACGCATGCTGCAAGTAGATAAAGATGCCGAAGTTCATGATGACGTCCCCGATGCTGATGACCAGATTTCTCGGATAAGGCAGCGTCAGCGGGATAATGTCTCCCAGGAACGGAAGAACCGTGTCGCTCGTGAGCACTTCGTGTTTCGTCGAGATCATCTCGTCGCTTAAAGCTCCGGCCGCTCCCGGATCGATGACCGAGATCGCGTCGAGCGATACCGGCATCTTGCCTCCGTTGGCGATCATGACGGCGAAGTTAAGGGCGACGCCGGCGAATATCCACCAGAATCCCTTTTCCCGCCGATTAAGCAACAGCATGCACAAACCTGCGACGTAGACGACCATAAACATATAACCGTTATAGTCTTCGACAAACCGAATGCGATCGTGCAATGAGTAAAGACCGAGTTGGGCTAGAAGCAACAAGGGAAAAATCCAGCCGCCCCGAATGCGGATTTGCGAGATCGCGATCAGTCCGTTGCGCCAACCGGCGCGGATCCAACCGACGATCAATCCGATGATGATGCCATCGTAGACCATCTAAGCGAGTCCCTTCTCGTTGTCTTGTGAACTTACATTGCCGCTCGTTTCAGACCCGGCTTCGGTTGACTCTTCTGAAGGATGTAAGTCTTGCCGAACTTCCGGCATTTGACTTTGCCCTCCCGGCACAACCTTTTCACATGATCTTGATGGACGCCCCACATTCTCGATGCTTCTTCAGTAGACATAATCTCGTTAAGGGGGTTCATTGCCATTCCTTCCTTCTACTAGACATAGAGGAAATCTAGTCGTTCGCGTCGAACTGTTAAAGTTTGTATTTCTTTGATATGACTTGATTATAGAACGTCCGACAACGGACGTCAACATATTTTTCTATTTTTCCCAACGATATTTTCAGAGAGCAAAAAAAAGACGGCTTTCGCCGCCCTCCTTCGCTTCGAATCGACTTATCCGTTCGCTCTCCGTTTCAATACCCGAACGCCGTTCATGCCTAGCGTAATGCGATTCCCCGCGACTTCTCCCGTTATCGCGTCGATGTAAGCTCTGCCGTCCAGCTCCACGGGTTGCTCCCGTCCGCCGAAGTTCATGACGAACACGAAATCGTCGACGCCGTTCGTCCTCGCCTGCGCGGTCACGCCCGCGGGAAGCTTCGTTTCGACGGCGCGGCGCAGTCCGATTTCAACGATAAGCTTCGAGTAGAAGTCGGATAGGAAGTCGTCTCCCAGTCTCGTCGCCATGTAATAGGCCTTCCCTTCTCCCAACGCGTTCAGCGTAAGGGCCGGACGCCCGGCGTAGAAGCTCTCCGCGTAAGAAGCGAGAACTTCGGCGCCTTCCGAGTGTACGAGTTCGCAGATCTCCCGAGCCTCGTACTCGCCGGACAGACCGAGCGGATTCCCCTCGGCAAGGACGATTCCGTTGCGATCATGATCGTATAAGCCTTCGATTTCCTCCGCCCATACGCCCAACGTCTTGCGCAGCGGCCCGGGGAATCCGCCCAGATGGCACAAATCGCGCTCGTCGACGATGCCCGACCAATACGTCGAGACGAGGACACCTCCCCGCTCCACGAACTTTTCCAACCTCGCTCCCGCTTCCTCGCCGCACATGTACAGCATCGGCGCGACGATGAGCTTATACTTGCCGAAATCGTCGGCCGAGCCGATCACGTCGGTCGCGACGCCGTTTTGCCAGAACGCCCGATGGTGCGCGTATACCGTCTCTTCGTAATGGATACCCATGTTGCGTGGGCCTTGCGCGTCCTTGACCGCCCAGCGGTTGTCCCAATCGAACAGGATCGCGACTTCCGCAACGGTCGCAGCGCCGGCCACTTCCGACAACCCGCTAAGCGCAGCGCCCAATTCCGCTACGTCGCGGAACACCCGCGTATGCTCATGCCCGACATGGTCGACGACGGCGCCGTGGAACTTCTCGCTCGAGCCTCTGCTTTTCCTCCATTGGAAGTATTGGACCGAGTCGGAGCCGTGGGCGACCGCCTGAAGCGAAGACAGCATATGCATGCCCGGCTGCTTCAACTTGCTTACCGGTTGCCAATTGGTCTGGCTCGGCGTGCTTTCCATAAGCAAGAAGGGCTTTCCTTTGATGGATCGGAACAAATCGTGATAGAACGCCATTTCCGCCGCCAAGCGGGTATCGTCGGAACGTTCGTGCCAAGTCGGGTAGGCATCCCAGGAAATGACGTCCAGCACGTCCGCGAACTTGCGGTAGTCGAGCCCTTCGATCATATGCATATTGGTCGTGACGGGGAGACTCGGATTCGCACCGCGAACGGCTTCGATTTCGTGGCGGCAGAAGTCGACGGTCCGGTCGGTGACGAACCTGCGCCAGTCGAGATTATGCCCGTGAACGGCGAATTCCCCGTGCGGCGCAGGCGATTCGATCTGCTTCCAATCGGTGTAGGTATGCGCCCAGAACGACGCCCACCAAGAGCGATTCAATTCGTCCAGCGTGCCGTACTTGCTTCGGAGCCAGTCGCGGAACGCTTCCTGGCAATAATCGCAGTGGCAGTCTCCTCCGAATTCGTTGGAAATATGCCAACCGATTACGGCCGGGTGGTTCGCGTACCGTTCGGCGAGCAAACCGTTCAGCTTCGCCGTCTTCTCGCGGTAGACCGGCGACGTATAACAATGGTTGTGCCGCATCCCGTGTAGATTGCGCACCCGATTCGCTTCCACGCGCCTGACTTCGGGATATCGGGCGGACATCCACGCCGGCCGGGCGCCGCTCGGCGTCGCCAGCCAAGCGTAAATACCGTTATTCGCGAACCGCTCGAGCAACCGGTCCATCCATTCGAATGTAAAAACTCCTTCTTCCGGCTCCAAAGCCGCCCAGGAAAAGATGCCGATCGACATGACGTTGCAGCCGGCGAGTTTCATTAACCGAATGTCATCTTCCAAGACGCTCGGCGAGTCGAGCCATTGATCGGGATTATAGTCGGCGCCGTGCATCAGGACGGGCAGTTTCTCGCTGATCGATCCGTTATTATTCAAGGGGGAACGCTCCTCTTCGACAAAGTCGACTTATTCTCTGCTTATTATCTGCTTCCGCTTTGATCATAATCAACATGTCCTCTATACTAGTAGAACAGAAGAATCGAAAAATCGTACGATAGTAACATGGAGGCGAATCCCGATGATGCCGTTCGTTGTGGCCGAGCTCGCGAATCTCGAAGACGCCTTACCGCTCTACGTCTATTGCGTCGGCAATCACGAACAGAAACGCCTCGATAGGCGAGAAGGTTATCCCGCGCAACAAATTTTTTTGACGAGAAGCGGCCGAGGCGCTTTCCGTCTGCGGGACGGACGGCAATTCACGATGACGCCAGGCACCTTGTTCATCTTGCCGGCGGACGTCCCCCACGAATACTTCCCCGACGACGCGGATTCGCCATGGGATCTCGGCTTCGTCGCTTTCCGCGGCAACGCCTCCCCCCTTCTCCTCGAGCAAATGGGCAAGCTCGTGCTCTCCGTCCTGCAGGCGGCCGACTTCGACCGGCTTTGGCAGCAGCTCGAGTCGCTGTGGCACCTGATCAGCCTCAACGAAGACCAGGCCTATTGGGAATCTTCGAAAAAAATGTACGGGATCGCGCTTAGCGTCATGGAAGACCAACGATCCGTCGAACGGATGGCCAAAGCATCCGCTTCTTCCGAGCCGAACGCCGCGCTCGCGACCGCCGTACGGCTCATGCACGACCATTACAACGAGAAGCTGCTGACCGCCAACGTCGCGAGGGCGGCCGGCTATTCCGTCCAGCACTTCCACCGGTTGTTCGTCGCGGCATACGGCACGACGCCACAGCAATATTTACTGCGTCTTCGCATGCGGCGCTCCGTTCAATTATTTCAAGAGCAGCCCGGCATTTCCGTCGAGAAAGTCGCGGAGCTGCTCGGTATGGAGACGAGTTATTTTATCCGGATGTTCAAGCGAACGTACGGCCGCACGCCGAAACAGCACGCCAAGAATTGATCTCGCCGTTCGGCGCCGCATAACGAAGGACCCTTGCATCGCAAGGGCCCTTCGAAGAAATACTTATTTATGATTGCGTACCGTTGCCCGTCAGTCCGCCGAGCGCTTCTTTGATCGTCGACGTCGGAATCGCGAATCCGATGCCCTGGGCTTCCGCGTTAACCGCCGTGTTAATGCCGATCACCTCGCCCTTGTCGTTCAGCAGCGGACCGCCGGAATTGCCCGAGTTGATCGAAGCGTCCGTCTGCAGCAAATGCTTATATTCGTGTTCGCCTTCCTCGTCCGAAATCGTAATGGGACGTTCTTTCGCGCTGAGTACGCCCATCGTCATCGTATGGTCGAAGCCGTAAGGATTACCGATGGCGATCACCCAATCTCCGATCTTCGCCTCGTTGGAATCGCCGAGCGTCAGCTTCGGAAACGCTTTGCCGTCGGGGCTCTCCACCTTCAATACCGCCAAGTCGAGATCCGCGCTGGAGCCTACGACCTTCGCGGTAAGCGGCTGATCGTAACCTTGCACCGTCACTTTAAGCTCCGATGCGTCCGCGATGACGTGTTCGTTCGTCAGGATGTAGCCATCGGCGCTATAGAAGAAGCCCGATCCCGTTCCCGCGAGTACCGGTTCGCTTGTCGTCTGACCTTGCCCTTGCCCGATCCCGCCCCCGCGCCCTCCGAACAAGAAATTCGTCCCGTTCCTGCCCGAAGCCGATGGCGCCGAGTAATTCTCGATCTTTACGACCGCGGGATTGGCCGCCTCGTAGACGGACGCCGAACTGCCCGCCGCGTTCACGGAAGCGGTCTTTAATCCCGAATCCTCGATCGCCGGACTTGCGGTTACGCTTGCCGAGGCTCCGAAGCCGCCGAATAGATCGTAGCGGTCGGAAGCGAATGCCATGCCGCCTACGAATACGGCACCGATCAAGAATGTCGCCGTCATCGTCCGAAACGAAGGGCGCTTGGGTTCGTTTCCGCGGTTGCCATCTCCGGAAGGCGTCCATTCGGCCGGTTCGCTCGCGGCCAACTCGTTCTCGTAGGAGGACCGCAAGTCCTCCGGTCTCTTGCTCGAATCATATACGTAGACGGTAACCGGTTCGTTGGCGTCGTTGATCGCGTTCTCTTCGTGCATGTCGTCATGTTTCATTTGGTTTATCCTCCCGATGTAAGTCATGTCCCTATCATGGAGGATGTTCCTTAAACGAATCTTAAGTTAATCTGAGCGGCACATAAGTATGCGGACAAGCAAACTCGGCCGCGTACCAACGATAGCCGATCGCATCGAGAAAACAACTTCTCCGGAAATAAAAAAGAACCCTTGCTTCAGCAAGAGTTCGTTCGTTGTCGATTATGGTGCGGTCGAGAGGACTCGAACCTCCACGGTATTGCTACCGCCAGCCCCTCAAGCTGGTGCGTCTGCCATTCCGCCACGACCGCATATTCGATTATCGTCCGATTCGGCAATTCCTTGCGATTCGGAGTAAAACTGGTGAGCCATGAAGGACTCGAACCTTCGACACCCTGATTAAAAGTCAGGTGCTCTACCAACTGAGCTAATGGCTCGCATGGTGACCCCTAGGGGATTCGAACCCCTGTTACCTCCGTGAAAGGGAGGTGTCTTAACCGCTTGACCAAGGGGCCGTTCCTATGTAGCAAGCCCGTTTCAGCGAGGTGTCCGTTTCAGACGACATTTATGATTATATCTCATTCAATCGCCTGATGCAAGTACTTTTTTCAGCAATTACTTGCCGATTTCGTTTCCTTTTCTTGGCGTCCGCCTGGCAGGACAGGACGTTCAAGAAATCAAAAGGAGCTACGCGACGGCTTGCCGCAAGCTCCTTTAAGTCGGCTGTTTGAATGCATGGATGGCGGAGAGAGAGGGATTCGAACCCTCGCACCACTTGCGCAGTCTAACCCCTTAGCAGAGGGTCCCCTTGAGCCACTTGGGTATCTCTCCATGGCTCCCCGAACAGGACTCGAACCTGTGACAACTCGATTAACAGTCGAGTGCTCTACCAACTGAGCTATCAGGGAATGTTCAAAAGCGACAAGTAATAATTTATCATGGTTCAAGAATGAAGTCAAGCATTCGAGTTAACTTTTTTGTCTACCTATAAAGGGCCACTAAAACCGGACAGGATATGGAAAAATACGGTTGACATCATTTCCTCCTCATGTTAATTTATTGATCAATAAATAAAATTGATTTCTAGGAGTTGCACCCCATGAGCCCCAAAGACGAAGCAGCCGTCGCGAACCGCAAAGAACAAATTCTGAACAGCGCAGCCGCCCTCTTCGCTTCGCAAGGCTACTATAAGACGACGACCGCGCATGTCGCGGAAGCTGTCGGCGTCACGCAGCCTTACGTCTTTCACTTCTTTAAATCGAAGGAGCAATTATATCTCGCCGTGGTGGAACGGGCTTTCCGACGCATGCGGAACGCTTTCGTCTCCGTCGACGCGCCCGCGGATCAGCTCGCATTCCGAATGGGCGAAGCATTCAATGCGTTGCTCGCGACTCACCGGAACGAAATGCTCCTTATGATGCAAGCATACGCGACGCCGGAGCCTGCCGTGCGCCAATTCACGAAAGAGTGCTTCTCGGATATTTACGACAGAGTCAAGGAACGCTTCGTTAACGCCGGCGTGCCCAATGCCGGACGCGAAGCGAGCTCCTTTATTTCCTGCGGCCTGATCATCACGTTGTCCGAAGTATTGGAAATGCCGAAGCTTTCTTTATGGTCCGACCTTGAGTAATCAAGGTATAGTCATACAGTTGATTTATTTATTAATAAATAATTTATCAAGGCAGGTGAATATCCAATGGTCAATCCCAAGCGAATTTCGAATCAGCCGAAGCTGTCTCAATATCCGCGTTTATGAGATTTTCATTTATTTATTGATAAATAAAATTAAAGGAGAGATTACACATGTTCACCCCCGCTCGCGTCAGACTGCTATTTGTCACCTGCATCGCCCTCTTCATGGCCATGCTCGACAATCTCGTGCTTGGAGTGGCGCTGCCTTCCATTCAGAAAGACCTCGGAGCTTCGATGGGCGACCTCGAATGGTTCATGAACGCCTACACGCTCGCCTTCGCCGTACTGCTCATCCCATTCAGCGTGCTGGGTGATTCGATCGGCCGCAAAAAAGTATTCTTGGCCGGCGTCGCGGTGTTCACGCTCGGCTCGCTGATGGCGGGCCTCAGCGACTCGTCCGTCTCCCTCATCCTCTCCAGGGCGCTGCAGGGCGTCGGCGGGGCGGCCGTCGTGCCGCTGAGCTTGACGCTCGTCAACTCGGCGTTTCCTCCGGAGAAGAGAGCCGCCGCGCTCGGCATCTGGTCCGGCATATCCGGACTCGGACTAAGCGTCGGACCTCTGGTCGGCGGCTTGATCATGGAAGGCGCGCCTTGGCAGATGATTTTCTACGTGAACGTTCCCGTCGGCATCGTCGCTTTCGTCTTGGGCTTGAATTGGCTCGAAGAGACGCGCGGGGTGCGCAAGCCGCTGGATCCGATCGGAGTGCTGTCGTTAACGGCAGGGCTATTCGGCATCGTCTACGGCTTGGAGAGAGGCAACGCCGAAGGATGGGGAACGTTCGGCGTATACGGTCCGTTGGCCGCGGGCGCTTTATTGCTTACCGCGTTCTACGCCTGGGAGAGAACGCGCGCGAATCCGCTCATACGATTCGAATTTTTCCGCAAACGCAATTACGCCTTCTATACGATAGCGGGCTTCTGGATGAACGCGGGCGTATTCGGGGCGATCTTCCTGCTGACGTTGTTCCTGCAACAAGCGCAAGGGAATTCTCCGCTCGGCGCCGGCGTCCGCGAGATGGCTTGGACGACAATGACGATGATCGCCGCCCCTCTTGCCGGGTTCGCGATCAGCAGGTTCGGCAACCGGACCGTTCTGCTAGCGGGACTTCTGTTCCAGACAGCCGCGCTCGCCTGGTTCGCTCTCCTGATCGATTCCCGAGGGTTCGATGTTCCATTCGTCCTGATGCTCGGACCGATGATGCTTGCGGGAACGGGAATGGGGCTCAGCTTCACGCCGCTATCCCATGGCCTCATCTCGTCCGTCCCGGACGAAGCGGCGGGAGAAGCGAGCGGCATCGGCAACGCGACGCGGGAGCTCGGCGGCGTGTTCGGCATCGCGATCGGCGGCATGATCTTCCAATCCGGCGACGCGATCCGGTCCCCGATCGACTTCGCGCACCATATCGTGCCGAGCGTCGGCTCCTCCGCCGCCATGTTGGCTATCGCTTTCTTGGCCGTCGCCTTGTTCGTCCGCAAACCAACCGCTAAGAACCCTTCGGCTTATAACCAGTCGGTCGAGGCGAAAGCGAACCTTCCGCACCTCCCGCAAGCAGCCGACGTTCAGCGCTGATCGACGGCCAGCGAGAGACGCGCCTCTTCCGCCGCCGGATCGGCGAGCAGCAGCTTCAAGCGCCCGCGGCATTTCCCGCAAGCGTATTTCCGCGGATCTGTCTTCCGCTTCCGCGGATATCGCATGCCGCACGACTGGCAGACTAGCCAGTACTTAACGGGAAGACGTCTCGAATCCGCCCCGGGCAACGCCTTGCAATGCCGAGTCGCGCCGACTTCGGCGAGCAACCGCTTGAAGTCGGCGTCGCGATGCTGGAATCCCTTGCGTTGCAAATGCAGATGATAATGGCAAAGCTCGTGCTTGATGATCGCTTCCGTCTCCGCTTCGCCGTGGACCGCGAGCTGATGAGGACTGATTTCGATATTATGGCTCTTCGTGAAATATCGGCCTCCGGTGGCGCGCAGTCGCGCGTTAAACGAAGCCCGGTGCAGGAACGGACGTCCGAAATCCCGCAACGATACCCGTTCGATCCATCGCTGCAGCTCCAAGTCGTTCACGCGCACCCTCCTCCTCGTTTTCCGACTACTTGAATTGTAGTCTCCGGTTGGGCTACACTGTCAAGTGAGAAATGGTTGAGGGGAGAAAGCGACTTATGCCGGAAATGTCTTATATTATCCTTCAAGATGAACATGGCGATCTTCGATTCGTGGAGATGCCCGCATCTCACGCGTACCAATTAAGCGCCTTGAATCTTCGTCTTCATAAAGAGCTGTCCAAGCTGACCGCCGACAACGTGCCGAAGCTGCCGAAAGCGATCGCGGAATGCCGCGCGCTCGACCTGCTGGACGACAAGCAATCGCCGACGGGCGGGCTCGACTACGTCAACGAGCTGGAGCGTTCGTTCGCCTCCGTTCGGGAAGCCGCTTATCCGCTCGTGTCGCTCTTGACCGAGATTCGCGCTTTGCAAGCCCAATTAGAGCAATGGTATGAGGAAGAAGAGCTACTGTAGACGAATAATCGCATTATTTTGACACCGTTTCGCGTTCGGACCTGCACGGTCATCCGCCCATCCCCATATGCTAATATACAGCATGCGACGGGAGGAGGACGTTGGAATGCCCCAATGGCTCTGCAACCAATTGATATCCGCATTCCAGAAAAAAGATCGCCGGCAAATCCGTTTACTGAACGAATGCTGGTATTATTACCGGGCGAAGCCCGATAAATTGAAGGAATCCGCCGGGACCCGCCCTTGAGTTCGACCACATAACGACAACATAAAAAGGATCTTCCCTCCCGTCGTCGGACCGGGCGGAAGATCCTTTTTGCTTGGGCGCGCGAACGTCCAGCCGATTACAAAGTGAATTCGTTCCAGTTCGTCACTTCGTCCACGTTCAGTCGGATGGAAGGATGGCCTTCTTTCGCCGCTTTGCCGATCGCGATCAGCATGACCGGCACGTAACGCTCGCCGATGCCGAACGCTTCGACGAATTTCGCCGCGTCGTATCCGCCCATCGGTACGGTGTCGAGTCCGCGCGCTTTAGCCGCCAGCATGATCTGCATGGAGACGAGACCGCCGTCGACGTACACGATTTTCTTCATGACTTCCGGAGGAACGGACGTGTACATCTTCGTGTAGTTGGCGACGAACGAGTCGGCAGACTCTTGGGGCATATAACCGGCTTCGACCGCGCGTCCGAAAATCGTCTCGAGCTTCCTGTAGCTTTCGAGGTCTCCGAGCACCGCGATCACGGCGGACGCGTCGACGACTTGCTGCTGGTTGTACGCGATCGGAAGCAGCTTCTCCTTCAGAGGTTGAGAATCGATGACGAGGAAGCGCCAAGGCTGATGGTTGGCGGAAGAAGGCGCGGTCACCGCATCGCCGAGCAATTCGGTCATTTCTTCTTTGGAGATTGTGTAGTTCGGATCATAGGTTCTGACCGAACGGCGCGCGCGGGCGACTTCGGAGAAAGACGGGCTTTGGATCGTTAACGTTTCGGACATGGGAAATCCTCCCTTTCGATGTACAATCTGAGATTATTTTGACACAGTTAAAACCGAATCCATCCGGCTTACGGAAAGGACTTGCCGACTTGCGCATACGATTCGTCAAAGTTCATTCGTAGCATTTCCTGCGATGATCTGTGTAATATTCGGCACAGTAACGAGCAATAAAAAAAGGACTAACTGTTATTCTTAATGCACAGTATATGCCAAAAGAAAACCAATGTCAACTCCCCGGTTTCTCCATGTCGGGAGCGGTGTCGATTCCGTGCTTTCCCTTGCAGTCGTGAGCCCGTTCGGCGATCTGTCCGACGGTGTAGTTATTCAGCACCCCTAGCAAGGAACGGTCCATCTCCGCCGTAATGTCGCTGAAGATCGCGTTCATCTCCAAGCCGAACCGATGATTGCCGGTCGTCTCCTGAATACCCATGCACAAAGGATCCCCGACTTGAAGAACCCTATACACTTCGGCAAGGGTCAGATCGTAAGGATCTTTCCGTAGCCGATAACCGCCGTCGCGACCTTCGCGGGTTTCCAGGATGCCGCCTTTGGCGAGAGTCGCCAAAATGCGCCGAAGCAGCGTCGCCTCCGATTGAAGGTAGACGGCAAGCTCCGCGCTCGGGCAAGTCTGGATCCGGTCCTTCGACAAAATGACGAGCGCCTGAAGGGCTAGGCCGAACCACTTGGGATGATGCGAGCCGCATTTCTCGGACTTCATTTTATCGCCTCCAATTGCTTGAATTGTATCGGAAACGGCGAGCTTCGGCAAGTGAAAAATGAAAGCTCTTTCTTCGGAAAAGGTCATAAAAACCGGGGAAGCGTCGTCGCTTCCCCTGGACGTTCGAATTGCCCGCGCCTTGGTTACGGCTTGCGCATCGTCAGGCTGACCCGGCCCTTCTTCTGGTCGACGCCGAGCACCCAGACGGTCACCGTGTCGCCTACCGCGACGACTTCCGTCGGATGCTTGACGAACTTGTTGCTGATCTGCGAGATGTGCACGAGCCCGTCGTTCTTGATGCCGATGTCCACGAACGCGCCGAAATCGACGACGTTGCGCACCGTTCCTTTTAATTCCATTCCCGCTTGCAAGTCGTCGATGTTCAGGACGTCCGTATGGAAAATCGGAGGCGGCAGTTCGTCGCGCGGATCGCGTCCCGGGCGCTGCAGGCTGTCCACGATGTCGCGCAGCGTCGGTACGCCGACTCCCAGCTTCGCGGACACATCCTCTAGCCGAATTCCGTTCAACCGCTCCTTAAGCGAATCCGATCCGATGTCTTTGGGGTTGAGGCCCAGTTCCTTGAACAATCGCCCGACGACCTCGTACGATTCCGGATGGATCGGCGTCTTGTCGAGAGGATTGCCGCCATCGGCGATACGCAGGAACCCGGCGCATTGCTCGTATGCTTTGGCTCCGAGGCGAGGCACCTTCTGCAACTGCTTGCGCTCGGTGAATTTGCCGATCTCCTCGCGCTGCTTTACGATGTTCTTGGCAAGCGTCGCGTTAATGCCCGATACGTAAGAAAGCAAGGAAGGCGAAGCGGTATTGACGTCCACGCCGACGTGGTTAACGGCCGATTCGACGACGCCGGACAGACTCTCGTCCAGCCGCTTCTGCGCGACGTCGTGCTGATATTGTCCGACGCCGATCGCTTTAGGCTCGATCTTCACGAGCTCCGCCAGCGGATCCTGCAGGCGACGGGCGATCGACACGGCGCTGCGCTCGGACACGTCGAGATCCGGGAATTCCTCCGCGGCGAGCTTGGAAGCCGAGTAGACGCTCGCTCCCGCTTCGTTCACGATCAAGTATTGGAGCTTCCGTTCAGGCATCGCTTTGATCAGATCCGCTACGAATTGCTCGGACTCCCTCGAGCCCGTGCCGTTGCCGATGACGACCAGTTGGACGCCGTACTGGGAGATGATGCGCCGGAAGACGACTTCAGCCTCCGCTTTCTTGTTGTGCGGCGGCGTCGGATACGTCACGGCGACTTCCATCAGCTTGCCCGTGTCGTCCACGACGGCCAGCTTGCAGCCCGTCCGGTATGCCGGGTCGACGCCGAGCACGACTCTTCCCTTCACCGGCGGCTGCAGCAGCAGGTTCCTCAAGTTCTCGGAGAAGATGCCGATCGCGTGTTCTTCCGCTTTCTCCGTCAATTCTCCGCGGAGCTCGCGCTCGATGGAGGGCGCGATCAACCGCTTGTACGCGTCTTCGGCTACGGCCGACAGCACGCCGCTCGCGACGGACGGGCCCTTGATCGCGCGCCGGCTCAGCTCTTGGTTGATGCGGGCGGCATCCAAGTCGATCGATACGCCGAGCACTTCCTCGCGCTCGCCGCGGTTGATCGCGAGAACGCGATGGGGCGGCAATCTCTTCACGGGCTCGGAATAGCTGTAGTACATCTCGTATACCGATTCCGCCTTGGCGTCTTTCGCCTTGCTCGAGAGAACGCCGTTATCCCATGTGAACTTCCGTACCCAGCGGCGAATGTCGGCATCGTCCGCGAAACCTTCCGCCACGATATCGGAAGCGCCTTGAATCGCTTCTTCCGGCGTCTGCACTCCTTTGTCCGCATTGACGTATTTGCCCGCTTCCGCGAGCAGGTCGCCTTGCCTAGGCTGGGACAGCAGCCATATCGCAAGCGGTTCGAGCCCCCGTTCCTTGGCGACGCTCGCCCGCGTCTTGCGCTTCTGCCTGTACGGACGGTACAGGTCCTCGACTTCCTGAAGCTTCTCGGCGCGTTCGATCGCCGCCTGAAGCTCCGGCGTCAGCTTGCCTTGCTCGTCGATCAGGCGGACGACTTCGCCCTTGCGGTCTTCGAGCCCTTTCAAATACGTCAGCCTATCGTCGATAGCGCGCAGTTGGACCTCGTCCAGCTCACCGGTCATCTCTTTGCGGTACCGCGCGATAAACGGAATCGTGTTCCCTTCGTCGAGCAACGCGGCGACCGTCCGGACTTGGCCGACGCCGATGCCGAGCTCGCCCGCGATTCTTTTCAGCATTTTTTCTTTAGCGGCCGGTGCGGCCGTCTCTCCCCCAACGCTCATCCTTCGCGCCTCCCGTAGCTTGTTCGCATTCCTATATTATGGTGTTTGCGGGCTCTGGAAAGCAAGCGGAGTCGCTCAAATCAACGGCATTGCCCTTGGAAATGGAAAAAGATCCGCGCTCCCCTTGCGGGGAAACGCGGATCTGTGGAGGAGCGCAAGCCGCCGGATCAGAACGCCCAATTGCCTTTGCGGAACACCGGCACGACCGTGCCGTCGTCCTGAACGCCGTCGATGTCCATCTCCGAAGAACCGATCATGAAGTCGACGTGAACGATGCTCGTGTTGACGCCGCTAGCCGCGAGCTCCTCTTGGGACATCGTCTTGCCGCCTTCGACGTTAAACGCGTAGCCGCTTCCGATCGCCAGATGATTCGAAGCGTTCTCGTCGAACAGCGTGTTGAAGAACAGAACGTTCGATTGCGAGATCGGCGATTCGTGAGGCACGAGCGCCACTTCGCCCAAGTAGTGCGCGCCTTCGTCCGTATCGACGAGCTGACGCAAAATCTCTTCGCCCTGGCTCGCTTCCGCATTGACAATGCGGCCGTTCTCGAAGGTCAGCTTAAAGCCGTCAATGATGTTGCCGCCGTGGCTAAGCGGCTTCGTGCTCGACACGTACCCGTTCACGCCCGTCTTCAGCGGCACCGTGAACACTTCTTCGGTCGGCATGTTCGCCATGAAATCGAAGCCGTTCTCGTTCGTACTGCTCGCTCCGACCCAAATATGCTTCTCCGGCAGCTCGACCGACAGCTCCGTGCCGGGCGCGCGATAGAGCAGCTTGCGGAACCGCTTCTCGTTCAAGTAGTCGCTCTTCGCGTGAAGCGTCTCGTTATGACGCTGCCAAGCGGCTACCGGGTCGGCCTCGTTCAGCCTGACGGATTGGAAGATCGCGTCCCATAGGCGCGCGATCGCGGCTTCTTCAGACTCGCTGTCCGGGAACACTTTCGTCGCCCAGTCCTTCGTCGACGCCGCAACGACGGTCCAACTGACTTTATCGGCTTGGATCGCCCTGCGGAACTCGGCGAGCCCTTGACCGGCCGCCTTCTGGTAATTGCCGATGCGAGACGAATCGATACCCTTCAGCAAATCCGGGTTCGGGGAGACGATCGAGATGAACGCCGCACCCTTCGACACGAACTCGTTCCGTTTGCCCGTTTCCCATTCCGGAAACCGGGTGAACACGTCGTCCGCCGCCTTCTCGTACTTGAGCCGCGTCAGTCCCTCGTCGGACCAGTCCACGTGCACGTTGGCCGCGCCCGCTTCGTAAGCCTTGGCCGCGACGAGCCTGACGAGGGGGGCCATCTCGACCGAGCCCATGACGAATACTTCTTGCCCCTTCTGTATGTTCACGCCGACGCGCACGATGAGTTCGGCATACTTCTCCAACCGTTGTTTCCATTCCGCCACGATCGTTCACGCTCTCTTCCGTATGTATTCGGATATTGACGCAAAAACGACAGGCGACCGCAAAGCGGCACCTGTCCGGAAAATCGTTTTAAAAGTCGATTAACCCTACGCTGATCTGAAGGGATTCGTCTACCTTACGCATGGTGTCGTCGTCCAAATGAGTAATTTTGTCCGTCAAGCGTTGCTTGTCTATCGTCCGGATCTGCTCCAGGAGAATGACCGAATCCCGCTCCATCCCGTGGGTCTTCGCTTCGATCTCCACGTGGGTCGGGAGCTTCGCCTTCTGGATTTGGGCCGTGATGGCCGCCACGATTACCGTCGGACTGAAGCGGTTGCCGATATCGTTCTGAATGACGAGCACGGGACGGACTCCCCCTTGCTCCGATCCGACGACCGGCGACAAATCCGCGTAGAACACATCTCCGCGTTTGACGATCAAAGACTACACCCCGCTTACGAGCCGTCCGAGGATGCTTTCGGCATCTTCTTCGGCGTGGAAAGCTTCGGATGCCATGTTCAAGTTGATTTTAGCCATTTCCAAATACCCGCGCTGCATCGCGTCGCGAATCAGCCGCTTCTTGCGATCCACCAGGTAATGTTTCATCGCTTGGCGGACAATCTCGCTGCGGTTCGTGTTTTCCTTCGCGACGACGAAATCGACTTCGCGCAGCAAATGATCGGGAAGGCTGATCATTATGCGTTTCGTATTGTGTAAATTGGCCACCGAACGGACACCTCCAAAGATTTTCCAACGAGCACCTTAATTTCCAGTATGCATGAGCCGGCCGATAAATATACGAGAAAGAGTCGGACGGTCCCTTCGAAAACTCCGCTCCTAACCATTCGAGACGGAAGACGTTCTTTCCTGCCTTGCAGGGCGGAATTTCCATTTCCATTATTATCTAATGAGAGCGTTGACGACTTGAACGACATCGTCGTTCTTCCGGAACTTACGTGGCACGCGCGCGGCGACCATGCACGTCACCTCGTAGTTGAGCGTGTCCAGCCATGCGGCGACCTCTTCGGCGGTGATTTCCTCGTCGCCCTGCCGGCCGATAAGCACGACTTCTTCTCCAGGCGCGATAGGCGGTTCCCCCGGAGCGACGGCGCCGTCAAGCCGGATCATGCATTGGTCCATCGCGATCGTGCCGACGACGGGCACGCGGCGGCCGCGGACGAGCGCTTCCGCTTTCCCGCTCAGCATCCGACTATAGCCGTCCGCGTAACCGATCGGAATCGTGCCGATCGATTCGGTGCCTCCGGTGAAATATCTCGTGCCGTAACCGATACCTTCCCCCGCGGGAAGACTCTTCACATACACGACTTGCGTCTTCAAGCCGAGTACCGGCTTCAGCGCCAGCCGTCCGGCATCTACTTCGTCGCTCGGATACAGGCCGTACATGCCGATGCCGAGGCGAAGCATCTGGCCGACGTCTTCCGGCAGGTCGATGCCGGTCGCGCTATTGCCGGCGTGTACGATCGGAATGTCGAGGCCGAGCCGCTTCGCCGCGCGAACGGCGTAACCGAATCGATCGGCCTGCATCCGCGTATACGCCTTGTCTTTCTCGTCCGCCCGCGCGAAGTGGGTGAATAGGCCTTCCACTTCCAATTGCGGAATGCCGGACGCCCGCTTCAGGAACCGCTCCGCTGCTTCCCCGGGCATAACGCCGAGCCGGGCCATCCCGGAATCGATTTTCACGTGCGCCTTTAACCGCTTGCCTCCGGTCGGCAGCCGCTCCGCCGCGTCCAAAGTCTCATCTCTGAACGCCGTTACGGTAATGCCGTTGTCCATGGCAATCCTCAAACCTTCGGGAGGCGTGTACCCGAGCACTAAAATTGGAGCGGCGATTCCTGCCTCGCGCAGTTGAAGCGCTTCGTCCAGGAAAGCGACGCCCAAATAATCCGCTCCCGCCGCGACCGCCGCCTTGGCGATCTCGACGGCGCCGTGCCCGTATCCGTTCGCCTTGACCGAAGCGAGCAGCTTCGTGCCGGCGGCGATCCGCCCGCGGAACGCCCCGATGTTATGCGCGAGGGCGTCGAGCGAAATCTCGGCCACGGTCGGCCGGTAATAACAGTCCACGAAAGACTCACCTACCCTGCTGCGATTGCTACAATAAATCAATGTTACCGGGATAGGGTGGCACTGTCAACGATATTCAGATAGCCAACCTTTTCCTTCTGCCCCGCCGTTCGAGCGGCAAAGGAGGCCGATCGCGTCCGATCGGCCTCCTTCTGCTCCCCGTTACTTGCCGGACGACTCTTCCATCGACTGCGCGATCCGCACCATATCTTCTTGCGGAAGATCGGCGCTGCTGAGTCTGTACTCGATGCCGTCGTACGTCCAAGCGAGCGTGCTGGATTCCCCTTGCGTGAGATGCGCAACCGTGAATCCAAGATCGAGCAAGATGCCTTCGCTTAGCGTGACCGCGCGGTCTTTGGCGATCGATTCGACGATCGTGAAGTCGTAGTCGCCGGAGTAGCGCAACATTTCGCCTTCGTTCTCGCCGAGCTGCACCGGCATCCTGTCGATCAGCTTGACGCCTTGCGGCAACACGTCCGGATCCGGCTCGATGAGATCAAGCGACGGGACGGCTTCCGGCTCGTCTGCCGATTGCTCCGGAATCGCGCTCGTCTCGTCGTCTTCGCCGGGCGAGGCGCTCGCCGTCGCGTCCGGGTCCGGAGACGCGCTTGCCGTCGCGTCCGGCGATGCGCTTGCCGTCGCGTCCGGCGATGCGGATGCGTCCGGGCTGGCGCTGCCTTCGGCCGAATCGGAAGGCTTGGCGTTGGCTTTGGGCTCGATGCCCATGTTCTTGTCCATGTCGAACGCGGATTTGTCGAATTTTTTGCCGAAGGCAAAGGAATCAAACTTCACTTCCACCATCGTTTGACCGCTCGAATCCGTCACTTGGACTTGCTTAGGAGCCAAGTCGTCCTGCGATAGCCAGATTTTCTGGCGGGCGAACGAACCGTTCTGGTAATTGCCGGCCATGACGTCGAACACGTAGTTGTCTTTCTCCGTCGCGAATTGGCGCTGGTCGTCTCGGATGATACTCTGGGCGAGCGTCTGGAACAAGTACACTTGGCCTTGGTTTTCCGGCCAGTCGCTTTGGAACCGGTAGCTCTTGTTCAGCTGCGGCGTGAGCACGAACACGCCTTCGTCGTTGCGAAGAACGATCTGCGTTATGTCTCTCTTGGCGTTCGTGAGGGCGATGCGGTACAGCTTCGGTTTCTGATACCACACCTCCACCTTGTACTCGAGCGGTTGCTGCCCTGTATGTAAGGTCATCGTACCGCTTCCCTCGTAACTTTCCATTTTGCCTACGACCTTGTCCAAGTCCTTCACGATCGAATCCGCATTTTTGCTTCCGCACCCGGCCAGGACAACGACCGAGAACATGGCGACTACGGCAGCGATCCATGAAATTCGACGACGCATGCGATCCACCCCTCTGCACATTAATAATTCCATGCTTCAATCTATGAGGGGACTTGACCGATTATGCAGACTAGCTGGAGCTTGACCTTCATGCGTTCGCGGAAGGGTTGGAAGACGGAACGCGGCTTAGGAAATCGTCTCCTCCGTCCCGGCGATCGCCGGGAAAGCCAGGCGGATCGTCGTGCCCCGTCCCACGGACGCGCTCACGCCGATCGTTCCGTCCATCGATTCTGCCAGCGCCTTGGCGACAGCCATACCGAGCCCGGTTCCTTCCGAGCGGCTGTCGGTATCGACGCCGCGGTAATACCGTTCGAATAGCCTCGAAGCCGTCGCCTCGTCCATACCGTCTCCGTCGTCCGCGAAATCGATCGAGACGAAGGAACCGGATGGCTTGACCGATATCGTCAAAGTCGTGCCTTCCCGGTTATGGGTGAGGGCGTTGGCCACGAGATTATCGACGATGCGTTGCAGCCACGGCGCATAAGCCGCGATATACGCGGGCCCATCCGAGGCTCGAAAGCGGACCCGATCCGCATCGTACGCCGGATGGTTGATCGCTTCCCTCACCGCCGAGGCCAGGAACGCGTTGACCTCTGTCGCGGACAGCGCAGGCGACGCCCCGCCGCTCCGGGCGCGGTACGTCAGCGTCAGATCGTTGGCCAAGCCTTCGAGATAATACGATTTGTCCAAGATGACTTTGGCGAACGAGCGAACCTCCTCTTGCGTCCACGTATAAGCTTCGGCCTCCATCATATGGGCGTAACCGATAATCGAAGAAAGGGGAGTCTTCAAGTCGTGTGACACGCCGGCCACCTACTCGTCGCGATGGCGTTCCGTGTCCGTGCGATAAAGATTTATTCGCGTCCCGTTCCATCCGCGTGAAATGGGATAAGGAGCTGATTCTAAAGCAGAGAACGATCGCCGACGGCGGTTGACCCTGCCCGAAGGAGCCCCGAATCGTTACGAGAGTTAGGCGGATGGCAAGGGCGAATCCGCTGCCGCCGAATACAATGTAAGAAGCGCGGAAGCGAGGTGATACAAGCATGCCAGCTAACAGCAAATGGACGAAGGCGACGGCCAAGCCGTTCATAGGCAAACCGGTAGTCGTCGAGCTCGCGAACGGTGCTTCTTACGTAGGATGGGTCCGGAGGGCGGAAGAAGGGCAGCTCGTTCTTTCCGGGCGCCGCGTTTCCGCCCCGCGGCTCAAGCGCAACGCTTCTTCCAAGCGGCGTACGGGCAAAGCCAAAGTGTCCGCCTTCGTGCCCGGCATGATGGGCTCTATGCTCGGCGGAGGGCTCCCGGCCGGAGCGGGAGGGGCCGCGGATAGCGGCGCCGCGGCGGCCGGCAGCGGCCGGTTCGGATTCGGCGAATTCCTCGGATTTATGAACAAGGCGATGCCGATGATGAAAATGGGCTACGGGGTGATCAAGAGCATCATGCCGCTTCTGCAAGGCATGAAGTTCTAATCGAAAGAAAAAGAGACCTTCCGCGGGCAATGTCATTAAGTTAAGGAGCAGGGCCAAAATCAAGAACAAGAGCAGGTTATCGAAAAGATAGCCCGCTCTTTTTTTTGCACGAAAACAGCAAAAC
>NZ_JBHSMH010000051.1:0-11377 GCF_042655365.1 Cohnella suwonensis
GGTCGTCGTCATTGCCGTTGACCTGCCGTATATTTAAATCATAGATCAGCATAACTTAGCCCTCATCTATTTAATAGGTGGGGGCTATTTGACGCTTACGGATATAATGATTTTAGTGAACTGAGATAAGAACATAGCCAGGCAAAATCATTTGAGAAAAAGATGGAGAGGCGCTTAGTTTAATGTCGGATAAAAAGAGCTACTATGCATTCGAGGATCCATCTGGTACCACAATTGAATTTAAAGCCACCAGCTTACAACAGGCAATGATGATTAAGAAGAAGAAGGCCGTAGAACTGGGGATTCCTAAAGAGGCTTTCGAGCTAACCAGCATAAGCAAAAAACCAAGCCGGAGCGCATAGTCTGGCTTTTTATGAAGGAAGAAAACATGTCGAGAACAGATGATCTCGCCGGTATTGATTAATGATCCAAATAAAAAAGGAATGCCTGAAATATCGGCATTCTTTTTTTGTGCTAATTAGGAAACAACTTCTTGAGTGCATCCTTCTGAGTGGCCTTGATTTCTATTACAGGGCGTATCGCTTTGGCGTTAGCTTCAGCTTCCTCGACATCTTTAGCGAGACCTAGAGCGAGGAGCGTACCCGCGGCGACGGTACCTGTCCGGCCCTTGCCGCCACCGCAATGAAACGCGACTTTATGGCCGGCGTTATACGCGTTCACGACTTCATTAATGGCTTGTTTAAACAGCAGGTGCTCATTATCTGTTGAATTATCGCCCAGAGGAATCTTGATCCAATTGGCTTTCGATTCGGGGTATGCACATCCGGTTGATTCTTCTCGTAGGTCAACTACAACATCAATGCCCTCGTTCTTTTCCATCGCTTCGACATCTTTAGCCCCGCCCATGAAGATACGGTTCTCATGAAGGGAATGATAGTTTTCCTCCATTAGTCATTTCCTCCCGAATTATCTATTTGCTTTTACGAAAACTCGTGAATTCTACGGCAACCGGCGCGGTAGGAGGGGCGCAGCATAGGGATAAATCCCGCGCGTCGCCCGCAGATTCGAACTCCGAATCCTCTTTCGTATTGAAGATTTCCCAAGCGTTGCCGTCCGGATCGTATACCCATACTTTATCTTGAACCGCATAGCAGCAAGTCGTGTTCATCTCATCGATGAGTAGAAGGTCAGCCTGGCGTAACCGCTCACCCATGGCTAATACATCTTCGGTGTTATCGACTTGAAAGCCTAGGTGGTTTAGCACGCCGTTTTTCTCGAATGGACGAACGTTTAACGAGAAATGTAGGGCGGGATTGTCCAATTCAAACTTCGCATAATTGTCCTTCACCTTAGTTGGCTCTGCCCCGAAGAAGCTGCGATAGAAGGTAAGAGATTTATCCAGATCAGAGCAATTAACGGCAACGTGCATTCTCTTGATCGCTGCCATGTTTATTTACCTTCCTGAACGAACTTCTCGATTCTGGATTGAATCGCATCACGGACGACGCGGAACTGATCCATAATATCTTCTTCGGTACCTGTTGCTTTGGCTGGATCGTCGAATCCCCAGTGCCACTTGATCACATTAGGGTTAGGAATGACCGGGCAATGTTCATCGGCGTGTCCGCAAAGGGTAATGACGTAAGTCGCACGGCTCAACGTTTCTGCATCAATCGTCTTTGAAGCGTTATTTGATATATCGACGCCGGCTTCCGCCATAACTTTGACAGCCCGAGGGTTCAGCCCATGGGCTTCAAGTCCCGCGCTTTGCACTTCGTACAAGTGACCGCCGATTGCATTCAGAAATCCGTCCGCCATTTGGCTCCGGCAAGAATTACCTGTACAGAGGAAGTAAACGAGTTTTTTATCCATTTTGAATGTCTCCTTTAGTGTGGGAAATTAGTGGACTATTTTTAACCAGAAATAGAGGCTTGTAAGAGTAATGAATAAGACAGGAACAGTGAGGACGATACCGATCTTAAAGTAATATCCCCATCCAATCTTAAGTCCTTTGGACGAAAGGACATGGAGCCACAACAAGGTAGCGAGCGAGCCGATAGGTGTAATCTTAGGCCCCAAGTCGGATCCAATCACGTTCGCATAGACAAAGGCCTCATGCATGATACCTGTTGATTCCGTGTCTTTAATCGCCAATGCATCGATCATTACGGTTGGCATATTGTTCATGATCGAGGAGAGAATCGCCGCAATAAAACCGGATCCGATCGTTCCGACGAATAGCCCTTGATCTGCGACCCATTCGAATACGGTTCCAAGTTCGTCGGTAAGTCCGACATTTCTTAGACCATACACCACAACGTACATTCCGATCGAAAACACGACAACCGCCCAAGGAGCCCCTTTGACTAGATTCCAGGTATGAATTTCTTTGCTCCGTCTAGCCAGAAGCAAGAAGACGATAGCGGCTATGCCGGCAATAATCGAGACTGGCACGTCAATGAATTCGCTAGTCAAATAGGCAATTAACAGAACGGCAAGAATAACCCATGACATTCGGAACAATCGAACATCTTTGATCGCCTCGCTCGGCTTCTTCAACTGAGTGAGATCGTAGTTTTTCGGAATACTTTGCCGGAACATCAGGTAGAGGACCAGCAGACTGGAAGCAATCGCGAATAGGGTGGGGATGATCATGCGACTGGCGTATTCCACGAAGCCGATTCCAAAGAAATCCGAGGATACGATGTTAACCAAGTTGCTCACGACGAGGGGTAACGATGCGGTATCCGAGATAAAACCACTCGCCATTATAAAAGGCAATATCATTCGCATATCGAATTTCAGCGCCCTTACCATGGCAAGGACAATGGGCGTTAAGATGAGAGCGGCTCCGTCATTCGCGAAAAATGCCGCAACAGCAGCGCCAAGCAGAATGACATACACGAACATCAAGTTGCCATTCCCTTTTGCAAACCGGGCCATGTGAAGAGCAGCCCATTCGAAGAAACCAATCTCATCTAATATCAATGAAATTAAAATGACGGCTACGAAGGCGAGCGTTGCATTCCATACGATCTGGGTGACGTCCCAGACATCGTTGAAATTAACGACTCCGAATATAAGAGCAATGATTGCGCCAGCGCTAGCGGACCAACCGATATTCAGTCCTTTAGGCTGCCAAATCACAAACACAAGCGTTACTAAAAAGATGAGGGAAGCGATTGTTAGCATAAATCCTCCGAGTTCAGTCGCAGCTCTGCGAGCTTAGCGTGTTTGTTCGTTCTTTCATGGAAGGGAGCTGGGCTAGAATTTCATTCAAATAAGGTTTGTCGTCCAGATTCAAAGAGTAGTAAACCCATTGTTTGCGCTTGGTTTCATTAATTAGACCTCCTGTTTTCAGTTTCTTGAGATGCTGACTCACATTCGACTGAGTGGTCTCCAAGAGATCTACGATATCGCAAACGCACATTTCCTTTTCCTTCAGAAGGGCGAGGATCGTCAATCTGCTCTTGTCGGAAAGAAGCTTTAAGGACTCCAACATCTCATCAACATTTGTCAATTTACTCTTCGCTCCTTTCATTTCGTACTTAACTAATACGTATTATACACCTCCACTAACATTAGTAAACAATAATATTATTGAAAACTAATGAAGGAAGACTGCAAGAAAATTGTCCGAATGATGACGAGAGAAGACTAATGGGCATCATTGCGAAAAGGCAGTTAAATTGAAAAAGGAACTTAAATTTAAATCTCGAATATCTAATGTAATCGGATAGCTAAAAATTTGATGACAGACAGGAGTTAAATACGATGATAAAAGGTTTTGGAGGAATATTTTGGAGAACTAAGAATCTTGAAGTTATAAAAAAATGGTACAGTGAAGTGTTGAAGATTGAAATTGAAAATTGGAATGGGACTGTGATAAAACCCCAATTAGGAAATGAGACTATCTTTTCTTTCTTTACCGAGAATGACAGTTATTTTCCAACAGAACAACAAGTGATGTTAAATTTCCAAGTACATAATCTAAACGAGACTATTAAGCATCTTGAACATATTGGTGTACCTCTTGCAAAGAAAGAAGAGATTAGTGAATTTGGAAAGTTTATTTGGATTGAAGATCCTGAAGGTCGACTGGTCGAGCTTTGGGAGAAAAAATAACGAGTTGTAATTCATTTGCTATTCTAACGGGACACTTTAGTGGAGGGGCTTGCTTCGCGGCAGCTCCTCTTTTTGTTTGCGTCGATTCGCACTGAGGAAGGGTTAGAAATAACTTGTTGCCGGGATACGCGATTAATAGAAACTCTTTCCCATAAATTTGGAACTAATTACCACAAAGGGCGTATGAAATTCTGTAGATTAGGAGGATGACTTTATATGCGCATAGGAAAAAAAGTAACTACTGGTTTGCTGATTTTGGTGCTCATGGTTGTTACATCCATAGGCTGCTCGAAAAAGTCGGAGCTTGAGATTGAGAATGCGGAAATAACGGTGCTGGTTTCGGATCAAGGAACTAGCTCCCTCGGAGTTCAGTTGAACGCTCTACTTGAGAAAAGCAAACAAGTAGTAGAAGAAAACAATGAAGGTATTGAAGTTACTATCGTGAAAGTGCCTCCCGAGCAGTATCAAGACAAAATCAAAGAGCTGTCTCCAGACGTATTCTGGTTCAACCCTACTGAAATAGAAAACCTTGAACAAGAAGGCAAGCTGTATGATTTGAATTCGTTGTTGGACAGCGAGAACGTGGATATCAGCAAGTTCTACTCGCCCAATATTATCGTTATGACAACCGTTAACGATAAATTTCTAGGCGTTACTCTCTCTGCTTACAACATGTCGATCGGATACAGTAAAGATTGGTTCGATAAAGCCAACCTTCCTTATCCCCTAGCGGATTGGACCTGGGAAGATTTCGAGGCTGCAGCAATTCGGTTGAAACAGGCAAATGGCGCGTACTCGCAATTTGCATACGGAGCGATGATCCCGCTACATCCGGAATTTATAGAAACCATCGCTATGGGTAGAGGGAGTGGGTTCCTGTCTCCGGATGGGTCGCAAGCGACGGATTTTTGGGACGGCCCGCAAGCCGTCGAAACGGTACTGTGGCTAAGGCAATTGATAGACAACGGCGCGATACCTGCTTTAGCGGGATCGGAAATGGGGACGATCGTTGATAAACTCGGTACGGAAACGGGAATGGTTATGTCGTTTACTCCCACAATCAACGAGCTCGCAAAAAGCTCCGACCGGATCGGAATCGTCGGCTTGCCTCATTTCGCGGATGGCATCAAGGTTAGCGCACCCTACATCACCGTTATGGGGATCTCCTCAACAAGCAAATATCCTCAGGCTGCATGGAAATATATTAATTCATTAACTTTGGAAGACAATCCGATCACGAGGGAAGCCTTCCAAATGGGAGTCAGCATTTCTAGTGCCGTGTTCGAGAAAATCGGAGACCAGGTAGAGCCGGCAATCGCTATCGACTACAACGAGTTGCAATATGCGCAGAAGCGTTCTTCCATGAAGTCGAAGGAATGGGGAAACATCCTGAATCGGTACGCAGGCGAGTGGATGTTACTTTTCGAGACGGACGATGACCCCGCCCCTCGGCTTCACGAGATGGCGAAAGGCATTGACTCCATGTTGGCCGAGGCTAGAGTAAAGAATACTGAAGGTAGTCAGCATTGAATCATCTTCTGTTCTCAGCACCAACCAGGCTCACTTAGACGGCTTTACATAAACTGGTGAAATAACATTCTTAAGCTGCCTGTTTTGCCTCCAAAAGAAACGATATGACTTACACTAATGGGGAACGTTGCTGAACAAACAGTATATATTAAGCCTATCGAGTTTATGAATCAACGCTGCTCCAAATCCAAGTGCTGTTGTAGATATCGGGCAATATAAGGAGAAAGTTGCTACAGGAAAACCGGATCAAAGAGCTATGTTTACAACTTTTTATAAAGATGGCGTTGTTTGGCCCAACGGTGCGAAGGAGCCTGTTGATACTGTAATATTTGCAACCGGATATCGGAAACGGTATATTGTGCGAAAGCTGTATCGGATGCTAAAAAAATAAAAAGGAGGCACCTGTGATTCCAGGTATCCTCCTTGATTATTCAACAACAGGCTTTGCTTGATTCTGAACCCTTGTCGTTGTTCTCGTTACATCCACAACCTTGATTGCCTGAGGCTTTAGCGGATGCATCTTCTGCGCAGCAGGCATCCGTACCAGCAGGAATTGACTTGTCGCAACAGCTCTGAGACTCCTTTGCACTTGCAGTTATCATTTGACCCACCTCCAATCGAATTTACATGCATTTGTTAAGACGTTGAAGGGTGGGAAAAGACGCAACTCTTATTGCAGTTACAACTTTCTCGGGAAGTTATTGGCTTACTAGGATGATAATCTAGGATATTTCCGAATCGATCAAGTTCAAATTGGCAACAGTTGAATATCAGTTCCTTTAGCTTCTGTCGGCCACGCTGAACTCTCGATTTCGCTCCCGAGAACGAAATGTCGAGATATTCGCTTAATTGCTTTTGAGTGTAGCCTTCGTATTCCGTAAGCTGAATCGCCTGTCGATATTTTTCGGGCAAGCGATCAATAAATGATTTTAAGCATTTAAGCAATTCATGATTTAAGTTTGATTCGGACTCTTGAAGCATGGGGAGTTCATCCGGTAATTCCTCTATGGGTTTCTCTTTGCGATAGTAATCAATCAGCGTATTTCTTGTAATTTGAAAGATCCATGCATGAAGCTTTTGTTCATTCCGCAAAGTATGAATCTGAGTGAGTATTTTAACGTACACGTTCTGTAGAATATCTTCTGCATCTTGTGGTCGACGAGTTCTACTGCTTATAAAGGATTGTAGCTGTCCGTGAAAGTTGCTCCAGACCTCATCTAATTCCATACGTTTAGCCTCCTTATGCTCTGTTTCAAGAAAGACGTTTGTTGTTGCAAAAAGACGCAAATTTAGGTTCGTTTCTTTTTATCAAAATATTTTGATTTAGTCTTGATCCCATTAAACCTTAATGGTAAGATCAGTATATCAAAAATATTTGATTAATGGAGCGGCGAAATAGCTTGCTGCCAACCCGCCTGCTGCTAAGGAGGAATGATCATGATCAAAGAACTTCCGGTGATTAATCAAAAAACGGAGTCAGTCGATTTCACACCTTATGAGAATAAGTTTAAGGCATTATCAGACCAGAAAAGACTGCAAATCATGTACGAACTCACACAGAGAGGGAACACATGCGTTTGCGATCTCGTTGAGATCTTAGAGATGCAGCAATCCAAGCTTTCTTATCATCTTAAGATTTTGCTGGATGCTGGTTTGATCATCCGTGAGACAAGAGGGACTTGGAGTTATTACGAGCTAAACCACGCTGAAGTCAATAACTTACTGTCTCCTGATCTGTGTTGTATATTCCGGAAATGACAATTGAGTTGAGACGAGGAGGAATTAACAATGAGTGATTGTTATTCGGTACCTGTTGCGATTATCGGCGGTGGACCAGTTGGGTTAGCTGCTGCGGCCCAATTAGTAAGCAAGGGCGAGACATTTGTGCTTTTTGAAGTAGCCGGTGAAGTTGCAGGGAATATCAAACAATGGAGCCACGTTCGACTTTTTTCTCCTTGGAGATTCAACATCGATAAGGCAGCGAAGAGCCTACTCGAAACCAGCGGATGGAATTCGCCCAATGAGGATGAGCTACCTACTGGTGGAGAACTGGTGGAACAATACTTAACCCCGCTTTCACAATTACCGGCGATTAAGCCATATATTCACTATGGTGCGAAAGTAATCGCGGTAAGCCGTAAAGGGCTAAGCAAAGTGAAAACAGCCGGCCGCGAGAAGCTACCTTTTGTCATACACGTAGAACAAAACGGTGCAAGATCAACCTTTGAGGCCAAAGCTGTTATCGATTCATCCGGCACTTGGTCCAATCCAAATCCTGCGAATTCGGAAGGGGTTTGGACTCAGGATGAATTGTCTTTAAGTAACCGGATCTTCTATGGCATTCCTGATGTTCTGGGGAGGCATAAAGAGAAGTACAGTGGCAAAAAAGTGCTTGTCGTCGGAAGTGGACATTCCGCTATAAACGCGCTGCTTGATTTAGAAAAGCTTAAAGAGCAGGAACCATCAACACGCATTGTTTGGATCATACGTAAATCTAATGTGAGTGAGGTCTATGGCGGACAAGAAAGCGATAGTTTACGTGAACGTGGAGAACTAGGCACTCGTCTCCAACGTTTAGTTGAAAAAGGGTTTATCGAGGTTGTCTCTGCCTTCCACATCATTCATTTTAATCAAGATGGGGATTATATTACCGTTACAGGTACCCAGAATGGAGAGGCTATTCAAATCGAGGGGATCAGTGAGATCATCAGTAATACTGGGGCACGCCCTGATATGGCCTTCTTGAGAGAAGTAAGAACGGATATGGATCCAAGTATCGAAAGCGTTGATGCCTTGGCCACACTCATTGATCCAAACATCCATAGTTGTGGAACCGTCAGACCACATGGAGAAAAGGAATTGCGTCAGCCCGAGCATAACCTGTACATCGTTGGCGCCAAGAGCTATGGTAGGGCACCGACGTTCTTAATGGCTACCGGCTACGAACAAGTAAGATCCGTCGTCGCAGCTCTAACTGGGGACTGGGAATCAGCAAGGAAAGTGGAGTTGGATTTACCGGAAACCGGTGTATGTAGCGTTAGTAACCCAACGAAATTAGTATCAATTGATGAATCAGGCGACACTTGTTGTACAACAGCTAAAGTGAGTCCGACACCCAAATCATCGTGTTGCTCCTAAGCGCTGCTCTTAAACGAAGAATAGACAGCCGGAATAAGCCTGTGATCCTTTTCGCACTTATGACGGCTGTTTCGTTATTTGGAGATTCTATGTTATATCATGGTTATTCACTAAATTAAGTATTCGGAATGGGTTATTCCTCGCCTTAATTATCGCAGGGACAACAACCTTTGCAAGTTGTCTACAAGCATCAAGATTAGTTATTGGCATATTCCTTTCACCCTGGGTCGGAAAGAAAACCGACGGGAAATGGGGGAGAAGGTCGGTCTTGTATGTTATGTTATTAGCTTCATCGATCTTTATAGCGATTGTGCAGATGGAGATTCCACTGGGGCCATTTCTTGGGTATTTGTCAGAAAAAACTCTTGGTTTATCTACAACTTATTGGTTAGCAGCTTCAGTGATACTGTTGTTGAGTATTCGATGGGCGCTTTCGCCGCAGGTGAATGGTCATGACCAGCCGGGGCATATCCGGAGCAGGCGGGAATCGTCCAATGGCGGAGAAGTTTTCGGTTCGGAGGGTCGGGAACGCCTTTCATCGTACTGAAGGACGAATGCCTCTTCGAGATTACCGGATCAAGCTGCTACATGTCGGGACCATAAGTGAAGCCGTTTGGGTGTTTTTTATGGAGCAGATGGGAGCGACAGCCGGTTAGGCAGTAGCGGCTGTGATAGTTCAACGATAACAGGTTGCCGGCAGATGATGGCAACCTGTTTTAGCTTTAAATATGCAGATCGATAATGGGACAATGTTCTTGTCATTTATGGGATCATGTTCTTGACATCCGACGTCCTCAATAAAACATGTCCTGGTCGATATGCATAACGTGGACACCCACTTTATTTGACAAGTGCAAGCTGTTCTCCCGGCTGGAGAGCGAAGCCTTCGACTCCTTGCTCCTTCAGCTGTGCGGTGAAGGCTGCAGTATCTTGCACGATGCCTGGGAATGTGCTGTGATGAACCGGGATCACGTTCTTTGCTTGCAGCCACTTCGCTGCAATCAGAGCATCCTTAGGTCCCATTGTGTAAAAATCCCCGATCGGCAGTACCGCGTAATCAATATCGTGGAGCTCGCCGATCATTTTCATATCTCCGAACAAGGAGGTGTCGCCGGCATGATAAAGCGTAACTCCTTTCCAATCCATGACAAATCCGCCCGGCATGCCTGCATAGACGATGCTTTGGGAATCGTCCGCAATAATAGAAGAGCTGTGGAATGCATGAACAAGCTTTGCTCTGGCAAATCCCAAGTCCACAGTTCCTCCGATATTCATTCCGATCGTCTTCAAGCCCTTCCAAGAGTAATAGGTAGCGATCTCAAAGTTGGCTACAATGGTCGCATCGTTAGCTCTGGCGATAGCTTCCGCATCAGCGGTGTGATCCGTGTGTCCGTGCGTAAGCAAAATGTATTGAACTTGAATGTCCTCGGCTTTCGCTTTGGCAACGGGATTGCCGCTCAGGAACGGATCGATGACGATAGAGCGCTCTCCATCCGAGATCTGAATGCAAGAGTGTCCGTGAAAAATAAGGTTCATTTTTTCTCCTCCATATACTATTTATTATTCGTTTGACGACAATGAGAGTATATTCTTTATTTATTTTTTTGTCAAATTACTGTAATATGATGATAGTAAGTACTCTGGAAGGGGATCAAAAACCGAATGCTGTCAATAGAGAAGCAGATACTTTTCCTGCTTACAAAAAAGCGTTGCATGCATGCTAAAGAAGTAGTGCAAATTTATACGAAGCGCGGCTATAAGGAGCAGTCGATCAGGAACGTTCTATCACGAATGAAGAAAGAAGAGTATATTCATGCGGAAGAACGTTCCCTGTATTCCATAACGGACAAAGGGGAGCAGTTTGTATCCTTCGTGAACCGAAAACCGCAGCAATACGATGTGGACTGGAACCGCAAATGGTATTTCGTGCACTTCGAGGTACCGGAGTCGGAGAGGCAAAGCAGGGATCAATTCCGTTTGCAGCTGCTGCAGCTTGGCTTCGGTCAACTATATAAAGGCGTATATGTCTCTCCTTGGGATTACAGAAAGCAGCTTTTGTCATTGATTCATGCGGTCTCCATGGATGATTACGTCACTGTCTCGGAAGCGTCGATTTTGTTTCGGGATATTACCCCCGAGCGGGCATCCGACATTTGGCCTCTAGCCGGCATCCATCGCCTGCATCAGGAGAAGTGGCAATGGTATCAAGACGAATTCGTGCCGGCTTTGAATAAGGAAATCAGGGGCAGGATGGATCCCTTAGAGCTGTTTGTCCTTTATTTGCATGTCGGAGAGGTTATTAGCGAGATTAGCCTTAGGGATCCCATGCTTCCGGCGTCTCTGCTTCCAAACGATTGGATGGGTCATCGCGTAATCGCCGAGTTGTATCGTTCGTTTCAGTCGTTCGCCACCCTCATCCCCAGCTCTTCAAAATATTATCAATTTCTCGTGTAAACACATGAGTAAGGACGACCCACAGAACAACGAACCGTTCCCCTGAAAAGAGGAACGGTTTTTTATCGACTGCGCGCCTAGCCAAGTTAGGCACAACTAGCCGGTGAAAGTCCGGTCGAGGTAAGAGCCAAGTCGCCTCGTAGCTGACGGGCAGCTGGTGGAGAGATCC
>NZ_JBHSMH010000052.1:0-25666 GCF_042655365.1 Cohnella suwonensis
TTTTTTATTGCATGATTAAATAAAATATTACAAATTTAGCACATTTTACTTACGGAAAAACACCTTGACAAATTGTTGATATTTTAATGCAATGCTACTGGCTGAGACGAAGTAACTCGCGTGCGTATAACGCTCCGCGTTTCTGCAAATGACAAATAAGAAAAGAAATGACGAACGACGTATTCGAAAAATCTTTCATCCAAGGTGTTGACAACTGCCTGCAATTGTAATATCTTTAAATCAAGATAAAACAAATCGAGACAAACAAGGGGCGCTCGCTCATGCAAGGACGATACGACGTTTCGCTCGATCTCTACATCGCGCTGACCCGGGCAAGCCAATGGATCAACGCGCATACGGATCGGGACATTAAGAGGCACGACATGAACCGAACCGAATTCGGCGTTCTGGAGCTGCTGTACCACAAGGGGCCGCAACCGCTTCAGCAGATCGGCGGGAAGGTGCTCATGAGCAGCGGCAACATCACTTACGTCGTCGATAAGCTCGAGAAGAAAGGGTACGTCAGGCGGCGGGCGTCGACGGAAGATAGGCGGCTGATCTACGCGGAGACGACCGACGAAGGCAATCGGCTGATAGAGGAAGTGTTCCCCGATCACGCGAAGGTCATTGAATCGGCGACGGCCGGTCTGGCGGAAGAAGAGAAAGAACTGGCGTGCCGGTTGTTGAAGAAACTCGGCAAGTATGCGGAGAACGGGTTTTAGAAGCCCTTCTCGCGCACCATATATCTTAAATTAAAGATTTAACCCGGGCTACCGCCCGGGAATCCTAAGAACATTCAAAGGAGAGAAAAGACAATGGCAAAACAACAAACGACGGGTATCCACCACGTGACGGCATTCGTCAGAAATCCTCAAGCGACGGTCGATTTTTACTCGGGAGCGCTCGGACTTCGGTTGGTGAAAAAAACGATCAACTTCGACGCGCCCGAAGTGTACCATCTGTACTTCGGCAACGGCTCGGGAAACCCGGGAACGGTCATCACGTTCTTCCCGTGGCCGACCTCCCGCCAAGGGCGGATCGGCGGCGGTCAAGTCGGCATCACGACTTACGTCGTGCCGACGGGTACGCTCGGTTTCTGGGAAGACCGCTTCGCCAAACTCGGCATCGAGACGACCCGCGCGACGAGATTCGGCGAAAGCTTCTTGCAACTGTCCGATCCGGACGGCTTACGTCTCGAACTCGTGGAGCGCGAAGCCGGCCCCGCCAGCAAGTGGGCGTTCGGCGGCGTGTCCGCCGATAAAGCGATCAAAGGCTTCGGAGGGGCCGTCTTGTTCAGCACGGCGCCGGAACGGACCGCATCGGTGCTCCAGAACGTCATGGGTCTCGAGAAAATCGCCGAAGAAGGCGATTACGCGAGATTCCGGGCGACGGGCGAACTCGGCAACCTGATCGACGTGAACGTCGCCCCGATGGCTCCCGGCGTCGGCGGAGCCGGCACGGTGCACCACATCGCCTGGAGAGCGGCGGACGACGAAGACCATGCAAGATGGCGCGCAGCTGTCGAAGAGGGCGGATACCATCCGACCCCGTTCATCGACAGACAGTACTTCAACGCGATCTACTTCCGGGAAGAAGGCGGCATACTGTTCGAGATCGCGACGGATCCTCCGGGCTTCGCCCGCGACGAGCCCGCCGAGACGATGGGCGAGCAATTGATGCTGCCGGATTGGTTCGAACCGCACCGCGCGCAGATCGAAGCCGGTCTGACGCCGTTCAAAGTCCGCGTATTGGAGGCTGATCTCTAATGAAACACGTCTATCGGCCAGGCAAGAGGGAAGGAGCGCCGGTTCTGTTGCTGCTGCACGGAACCGGCGGCACGGAGCACGATTTGCTCCCGGTCGCCGGCGCGATCTCTCCGGATTCCGCGGTGCTGAGCGTACGGGGCAACGTGCTGGAGAACGGGATGCCGAGGTTTTTCCGCAGGCTAGCGGAAGGCGTATTCGATATCGAGGATCTCGTATTCCGGACCGCGGAGCTGCATTCGTTCTTGGACGAAGCGGCGGCGCAATACGGCTTCGAGCGTGGCAATGTCGTGGCGGTCGGTTATTCCAACGGCGCGAACATCGCGGGCAGCATGTTGTTCCATTACGAAGGTACGCTGAAGGGAGCGATTCTGCATCACCCGATGGTGCCCCTTCGGGGCGTGCGGCTCCCGGGCTTGTCCGGCGTTCCCGTCTTCATCGGCGCGGGGGAGAACGACCCGATCTGCCGGCCCGAAGAAACCGACGAGCTCGGCGGGTTGTTGAGCGAAGCCGGGGCCGAGGTGAGCGTCCATTGGGAACGCGCGGGACACCGGCTGACGGGAACCGAAGTGGCGGCGGCCGCGTCGTGGTTCGCCGAACGGTTCGGGGAAGGCGCGGAAGGGCGGGGTAGAGCGTGATCTCCATCGATCCGAACGGCCAGGGCGAACGGGACAATTACAAGCTGTTGACAGGCAGCGTTATTCCGCGGCCCATCGCTTTCGTCACGACATTATCGCCCGGCGGCGTGCTGAACGCGGCGCCTTTCAGCTACTTCAATATCGTCACGGCGAACCCGCCGATGATTTCGGTATCGGTTCAGCGCAAGAACGGCGGCGAGCTCAAGGATACGGCGCGCAACGCGATAGAGGGAGGCGCGTTCGTCGTGCATATCGCGGACGAGGATTACGTCGAGCGGTTGAACGTTACCGCCGCGACGCTGCCTCCCGAAGAGAGCGAGGTCGCGCTCGCCGGACTAACGCCCGTCGCCAGCGAGCGGATCGGCGTGCCGGGCATCGCGGAAGCGAAATTCCGCATGGAGTGCATGCTGGAACAGGCGATCCCTCTCGGAGGGACGTTGGAGGCGCCCGCGTGCGATTTGCTGATCGGGCGCGTCGTCCGTTTTCACGTCGAAGAGAAGCTGTACGACGATGGACGCATCGATCCGCAGGGGCTGAAACCGGTCGCGAGGCTGGCGGGCAACTCGTATTCGAAGCTTGGCGAGCTATTCTCGGTCGAAAGGCCTTCGTAATCGAAAGGAAAAAAGGTCTCTCCGCTTGGTTTATGCCCAACGATATTCAGCCGGTCGAAGGCCACGAGTTCCATCTCGAAGCCGGCCTCTTCGGCAAGTCGCCGTGCAAGGTGACGCCCGCGGTGTCCAAGCATCTACGCGTCCTCGCCGACGCCGGTCTCGTCCATGAACGCAAAGTCGGCCGGGAGACTCGCTACAAGCTGAACGCGGATCCGCTAAGTTGATAACGGTTCCCGCGTTGCCGCAGACGCCCGGAATATGCTAGAATGAGCTCAACTCGATTAAAGGAGGTGAAGGTAGGATGAACCGAGAGTCCGTGAACAACCAAGTAAGCCGGCTGCCGATGGCAATGGCCGGCATCGTACATGCAAGGCGCGAAGACGGGAGAAGTCTGTCCGTTTACCGCAATGCCTATACGATTTCACGACTCGAGAAGAGGCTCCTACCTTGACCAGAACGGATGAACATCCGAGAGGGCGTAGGGAATTTTCCCTGCGCCCTCTTTTTTTGTGCTCGCCGGCGACGTCAGGTGCGGCCTTCCGAACTTAGGAGGAACCTGAATATGTTAACGATCAATTGCCAAAACGCGAAAAAATACAACGCGGCCCAGCTCGTGCTGGCCGACGTGACGTTCGAGCTTCGTCACGGGGAGAAAATCGGCCTCGTCGGCCGCAACGGAAGCGGCAAGTCGACGCTGCTAAGGCTGCTGTCCAAACAAGAGTCTCCCGATGAAGGGCTGCTGACGATCCGCAAGGATGCCCGGATCGGCTACCTGGAGCAAATTCCGGAACAATCGAAGAAGCGCGCCGTATACGACGTGCTCGCGTCCGGCTACTGCGAGCTGCTGGATTGCCGGGCGGAGATGGAAGAGCTCGAAATGCGCATGTCCCAGCCCGAAGCGGGCGAAAATCCGCAATCTCTGGAGAAGCTGCTGAAGACGTACTCGTCGCTGCAGGAACGTTTCGAGAGGGATGGCGGCTACGAGCTCGACGCCCGCATCGATCAGGTGGCGACGGGACTTCGAATCGGCCGGGAATGGTACGGTCGACCGTACGCGACGTTGTCCGGGGGGCAGAAGACGCGAGTCGCGCTGGCTTCGCAGCTCATCCTCGGACCGGACCTTCTGCTGCTCGACGAACCGACGAACCATCTCGATCTCGGCGGCGTGGAATGGCTGGAGTCCTTTCTCGGGAAATACGAGGGAGCGTGCGTGATCGTCTCCCACGACCGTTATTTTCTCGACCGCGTCGTCTCGAAGATCGTGGAGCTCGAAGACGGGGAGTCGTCGATCTACCACGCGAACTACTCGGGCTACGCCAAGGAGAAAGAAGAGCGGCTGCTGCAGGAGTTCGCGGAATACCAAGAACAGCAGAAGAAGATCAAGAAGATGCGCGAGACGATCAAGCAACTGACGGAATGGGGCAAAATCGGCGGTAATAGCAAATTTTTCCGCAGGGCGGCGTCGATGCAGAAGGCGCTCGACCGGATGGAGAAGCTGAAGCGTCCCGCCGTCGACCGGAAGGAAGCGGAGTTCGATATTTTGCCGTCCGACCGGTCGGGCAAGCGCGTGATCGAGTTCTCGGGAGTGACGAAGCGTTATGGCTCTTCCGTCGTGCTGAACGGGGCTTCGGGAGCGCTGGAGTACGGGGAGAAGACGGTGTTGATAGGCGGCAACGGAGCGGGCAAGTCGACGTTGCTCAAGCTGCTGCTCGGCGAAGAAGGCGCGGATGCCGGGGAGCTGTCGCTCGGCGCGCGCGTCGACGTCGGCTACTTGGCGCAAGATCAAGCGCCGCCCGATCCGAAGGCGAGCGTGTTGGCCTACTTTCGCGAAGAGGCCGGGCTGGAGGAGGGAGAGGCGCGCTCGAAGCTCGCCGCCTATCTGTTCTACGGAGCGGACGTCTTCAAGCCTGTCGGGCTGTTGTCCGGCGGCGAGTGGACGCGGCTCCGGATCGCCCTGCTCGTGTTGCGGAAGCCGAACCTGCTGATCCTCGACGAACCGACGAATCACATGGATATCGCGTCGCGGGAAGCGCTGGAAGAAGCGCTCGAGGAGTACCCGGGCACGATACTCGCCGTCACGCACGACCGATACTTCATTAATCGCATGTCTCGGAAAATATGGGCGTTGGAGATGGGGCGCATCGCGACGTACTTGGGCGACTTCGATTCGTACAAGGAACAGCGGAAGAGACGAATCGCGGCCGGGGAAGCGGACGGCGGCGACGAACCGTTTCGGGAGCGTTCGGCCGGCAAGCCGGCGAAGGAGCGCTCGAAGGCGGCCGAGCAAGGCGAACCGGCGATTCATCGTGAAGCCGGGCGACTGGAGGACGACATCGCGACGCTGGAGCGCCGATTGGCCGAACTGGACGCGAAGCTCGATGCGGGCGACGTCGGCGGCGCTCCGTCCGCGCTCGAGAAAGCGTGGATCGAGCGGGAAAAAGTCCGGGCAGAGCTGGAGGGCTTGTACGAACGATGGTTGGAAGCGACGTCGGGTTAAGTCGCATAGTCCCTTCGTTTCCGGGAAAGCTACTGGCGACAATCGTCGTCGATGGCAACGGTAGCAAGGGGGATGCATATGGCGAGAAGAAGGAACCTGCTCGTTCCGGAAGCGGAACGAGGGGTATCCGCCTTCAAGGCGGAAGTTATGCGCCAGGAAGGTTACGACGTCGATCCGGAGCGCCCGGACGACGTGAAGTACGAAGTGGCGGAAGAGCTGGGCATTCCGCTTCACCCGGGCGGCAACGGCAAGCTGACGACCGAGGAAGCCGGGCAAGTCGGCGGCCAGATCGGCGGCGCGATGGTGCGCGAGATGATCCGGATGGCGCAGGAGAAGATCGCGCGCCGGGAATAGAAGACGAAAGCGGAGAGCCCCATCGTGGAGGCTCTCCGCTTTTTTCGCGAATAGGCTTTGTATCTTACGGCTCTATCTTGCCTGCGATCTTCTTCAGCGTCGCGAGGCAGTCGCCGAGCTCGGCCAAATCCTCTTCGCCCAGCGTAGCGAGCTTGGAGCGAATCTGTTCGAGAAAGAGTTCGCGAATATGGGAGCAATAACTTTCGCCTTCTTCCGTAATGACGACTTCGGTGACGCGGCGGTCACCTTCCGCGGATTGCCTGAGGACGAGCCGCAATTCCTCGAGCTTGTCGAGAAGAGGGGTCATGTTCGGTCGTGAAATATGCATAAGCGAGCAAAGCTCGGAGATCGTCGCTTTGCGCCGTTCGTATAGGACGCGCAGGATTTCGAAGCTGGAGCGGGTCAAGTTCAGCGACTTGGCGTCCGCAGGCAAGGAACGCATCAACTTCTTGTGCAGCAACGGGACGACGTTGATGAAGCATTCCGAGACCGAGTGGCGCAATTCGGTAGTCATTCTCTCACCTTCCATAAGCTAGGATTATTGCCGCAAAAGCATGGATGTAGGAATAAATTCATATTGACGCGAAACAGTTATGATTATATAACTATTATGACGGTTTGAAAAGCAATATGTTTGTTCCAGTTTAGGCGAAGCCCAAGGCGATAGTCGAGGGCGGATTTTTGATCTCTTTAAAGATATTTTTAAGCATTTTTAAGAAACGTTGCGGCCGATTTGGATGTAAAATGGAAGAAGATAGAGAGAATGCAATGAAGGGGGAAGGGTAAAAGATGATGGGATTATTGATTAAAATGGGCAATCGCCGGTTTGTTCTTTTTACGTTGCTGCTTTTGTTCAAATGCTCCTTGGCTTGGTTCGTCGTCTTCGAAGACGGGCCGTCTTGGATGACGATGCTGACCGAGATTCCGTTCTTCTGGCTCGTCTTTATCATGATCGAATGGTTCGCGAAGAAGCGCAAGCTTCTCTACTATACGATAGCGAATCTCATGTTTACTCTCTTGTATTTCACCGTTCTGATGTATTACAAGTATTACGGCATCATCGTCACGTACCACGCGATCAGCCAAGCGGATAAAGTCACGAAGGTCGGCAACAGCACTTATTCCTTGATGGATCCTTATTATTTGCTCGTCTTCGTCGACATACTCGTGCTGATCGCGATTCCGATCGTGCTTCGCAAGAAGTCGACGCGTATTCAGACGAACTTGAAGCCGATCAGCCGCACGGCGTTGTCCGTCATGTTCGCCGTATCGATCGCGCTTTGCTTCTTCAGCATTTGGCCGAACCGGGCCAGCATGAACGAGAACAAGCAAGCCGAAGAAATGGGCATTCTGAATTACGAAATATATACGATTTTCGCGGACAGCACCGAAGACGAGGCGTGGACGGAGTTCGAGGACATCGACCAGACGACCATCGACGGGCTGAAAGGCGTTCAGCCCGTAGCTAATCCGCAATATTTCGGAGCTGCCAAAGGCAAGAACGTCATTATCGTTCAAATGGAATCGTTCCAGGATTTCCTGGTCGGCCTCGAAGTGGACGGCGTCGAAGTGACGCCGAACATGAACAAGCTCGCGGCGGGCGACTTCCACTACCGCAATTTCTATGCGATGGTCGGCCAAGGCACGACTTCCGACGCCGAGTTCGTCGTCAATACGTCGATGTACGTGCCGAAGCACGAGCCGGCGACGCAGGACTACGTGAAGAAGGATTTGCCGAGCTTGCCTAAGCTGCTCAAGGCGGAGGGTTATCAGACGGCGACGTTCCACACGAACGAAGTGCAGTTCTGGAACCGCAAGGAGCTGTATTCCGCTGTCGGGTTCGACAAATACTACGACAAGAAATTTTTCGGAGACGGCGACCACGTCGCATTCGGCGCTTCGGACGAAGTGTTGTTCGCGAAGTCGCTGGACGAGTTGAAGAAGATGGATGCGAGCGGACAACCGTTCTACGCCCATCTCATTACAATGAGCTCGCATCATCCTTACAACGTTCCGGAAGATAAAATCCGGATGGAGCTACCGGAAGAGTTCGACGACACGCTCGTCGGCCGGTACATCCAAGCGCAGAATTATTCCGACTACGCGCTCGGCCAATTCATCGAGCAGTTGAAAGCAAGCGGCTTGTGGGAGAACAGCATCGTGCTGTTCTACGGCGACCATCAAGGGTTGCCGGTCTATTCCTTGGATAGCAAGGAGAGGGACTTGATGAAAGGGCTGCTCGGCCACGAGTACGCGTATCCGGACATGTTCAACATTCCGCTCGTCTTGCACGTGCCGGGCGTCACGACTCCGACCGAGATCGATAAAACCGGCGGCCAGGTGGACATTCTGCCGACGGTGGCGAATTTGACGGGGATTTCCCTCGCCGATCAGATTCACTTCGGTCAGGACTTGTTGAACGCGAACGCCAACGTGCTGCCGATGCGCCACTTCCTGCCGTCCGGTTCGATCGTCACGGACAACGACGTCTTCGTGCCGGGCATCGCTTACGACGACGGCAAGAACTTCCCGCTCGAGACGTCCAAGCAATCGATCGGCGGCGCCACGAAGGAACAGTACGAGGGCGCGCTCGAGCTGCTCCACCTGTCTGATAGTTACGTGAACCAGCTTCCGGACAAAAAAGCAACGGAAGCGGAATAACGGACCGAATAAGCGTTAGAGCGAAGCCCTCCGGCATGATGCCGGAGGGCTTTCTCCATGGGCGGCAATCGTAGTTTCCGTCATCGCTGATTCCTGCAAATGTGCAGGTATTTGAAATCCTTTATATCGGCGCAACCCGAATTCCTGCGAAAACGCAGGCTTTTGGCCGACATTCTGATAAAAAGGAGAAAACATCGTAAAATGCCTGCGCTATTGCAGGAATTCAGTATCAGCGGCCTTGAGACGACGAAAAACATGCAGTTTTGCAGGTTTTTCGAGGCGTAGGGTAGATGGTTGTGACGGGAGCTGAGGTGGTCGCGTCAGGGTCAAGTCGCACAATTCGGGTGAGCTAATCTGACAAATGTCGTGACCGGCTATTGGACATTTTGACGCGTTGGCGGTCTATTCTGTTTGACCTTTTGTCTAATGCATCCGCCGATTTCAAAGAGTAACATGGGAACATAACGAACGCGAACCTTCTTCTAGACCTCATCGTGTCATATAAGTTAACAGAAAATTCACTTAATAAAGACGAGGGGGAACGAGAATGGGGAAGGTAGCATGGCCGGAAATCGAATTAACGGACGTAAGCATGCGGTACGCGACCGATTCGTCGGAAGTCGTCGCGCTCCGGCAAGTGAGCCTGGACATCGCCAAGGGAGAGTTCGTGTCGTTGCTCGGGCCGTCGGGCTGCGGCAAGACGACTCTTCTCCGGTTAATGGCGGACTTGTTGGAACCGACGGGCGGCTCGGTGAAGGTGGCCGGCAAGACGGCGGGCGAGGCGAGGCTGGCGCGGAAATACGGCATCGTATTTCAGAACCCGGTGCTCTACGACTGGAGGAAAGTCGACGATAACATCATGCTGCCGCTGGAGCTGTCGGGCGTCGGCAGGAAGGAGCGCAAGCGCAAGGCGGGCGAGCTGCTCGAGCTTGTCGGTCTGAAGGACTTCGGCGACAAGTACCCCTGGCAGCTCAGCGGCGGCATGCAGCAACGGGTGGCGATCGCGCGGGCGCTGGCGATGGAACCGGAAATCCTGCTCATGGATGAGCCGTTCTCGGCGCTCGACGAGTTCACGAGGGAGAGGCTGAACGAGGAGCTGCTATCGATCTGGAGCAAGGTCGGCAACACGGTCGTCTTCGTGACGCACAGCATTTCGGAAGCGGTATTCCTGTCCGACAGAGTGTTCGTGCTCTCGCCGCATCCGGGAAGGCTGTCGGCCGTCGTGGACGTTCCGTTGCCGAGGCCGCGGACGAAGGAACTCAGGGGCGGCGAGACGTTTTTCCGGCTCGTCTCGGACATTCGGGGTCGATTCGAAGGGGTGTAGCCGATGAATGGTTTGAAAATGTTGCGCCAAGGCCGGCTGCTTCCGTCCGTCGCGTGGCTGGCGGGAACGCTCCTCCTCTGGGAGGCGGTCTCGTGGTACTTGCTGCGCGTCGCGGAAGTTCCTCTCGCGCAGTCGAAGCTGCCTTACGTCCACGAGCTGGCGACGACGTTCGCGAAATACGGCGATACGCTGCTCAAGGAGGGTGCGGTTACTTTCGGCAACGCGGGTCTGGGCTTCCTGATGGGCGCGGCGACGGGCGCGCTCCTCGCCGTCCTGATGAGCGCCTCCAGATGGATCGAGCAACTGGCGTTCCCGTACGCCGTCGCTTCGCAGATGGTCCCGATTCTCGGTCTCGCGCCCATACTATACGGCATCGTGCACGACGAGAAGGTCGCTCGCGTGCTGATCGCGGGATACATCACGTTCTTCCCGGTGGCGATCAACATGCTGAGAGGCTTGCGAAGCGTGGAGCCATCGGCGCTGGAGCTCATGCGCTCGTGCGCGGCGAAGCCATGGAGCGTCTACTCGAAGCTTCGCTTGCCCGCCTCGCTACCCGGCTTGTTCAGCGGCTTGAAAATCGCCGCGCCGCTGGCCGTGACCGGCGCGATTCTGGTCGAGCTGATGGGGGCGCAGCACGGCATCGGCGTGCTTATGCTTCGCAACCTCTATTACGGGCCGTCGCACGCGTACCTGTTCTGGTCGACGGTCGTCGCCGGCGCGGCGCTCGGCATCGTCAGCTACTTGCTCATGAGCGCGGTCGAACGCCTCGTCTCTCCTTGGCAGCCGGAATTTCGCAAGCGAGGAGGCGATCGCCCATGACGCCGAACGATTCCGGCCAAGCGCCGGCGACGGCGCAGCTCGCATCGTCCGCGGCACCCGCCGCCGCGACCTCGCCGAAAGCGACGCGCCGCAAGACCGGCGGCGCCAAGCTCGCGGCGGCGCTCGTCCGGATCGCGTTGCCGTTGTTCGCCGGAGCGCTATTTCTCCTCGCGTGGGAGCGGCAGCTCATCCACCGGCTGCTGAAGTTAAAGCTCTACCAGCTCCCCCTTCCTTCGGCGATATGGACCGCTATCAGGGACAACCAAGAGCTGCTTCTCGGCTATACGCGTTATACGCTGACCGAAGCGGTGCTCGGCATGCTGGCCGGCTCCGCGCTCGGGTTCGCGATCGCGCTCGTCGCCACCGCGTGGCCGAGATGGGGAGCGGGCGGACTGCTCGTCGTCGCGGCGCTGAACGCCGTGCCGATCGTGGCGCTCGCCCCGACGATGAACCTGTGGTTCGGCGACGGCATGCTGTCCCGGGCCGCGATCGTCGCCGCGACGACGGCGGCCGCGATGGCGATCAACGCGCATAAGGGCATGCGGATGGTCGATCCGCTTTCGCTCGACCTGATGCGTGCTTACGCCGCCGGCAAAAGCGAAGTGTTCCTCCGCTTGCGCATCCCGAACAGCCTGCCTTACGTGTTCGCGGCGCTCAAGATCAACGCGACGGCGAGCATGATCGGCGCGATCGTCGGCGAATTTTTCTTCTCCTCGCGCGGACTTGGGTACTTGCTGTCCAACTCGATCAAGGTGGCCAAGATGCCGCTCGGTTGGTCGTGCATCGTAGTAGCTGCGATCGCCGGTATCCTGTTCTACCTTATCGTCGAAGCGCTGGAGAAAATTTTCGCATATCGGAAAGCGTAAGTTTTCGATCGCCTTTTACTTATCCGATACCTCCGCAAAGCTTCATCGGCGTTAATAAGACGCCGAAGGTGTTTTTGCTTGATCCGCTGGCATCCGTCCGGCAGAACGTAACCGTGACATCCGGCCGTAACGGGCGAGAGTGTCGACAGAGCCCTCCCGGGAAAGCCGATTGCATAGACCCGCATCGATCGCAAGCCATACTGGGCAAGGCCTCTTTACCACTAAACAAAGGGAGAGAAGATTCATGAGGGCACAAGCGACAAAAGGATGGTTACGGGGAATGGGAGGAGCGGCGTTGATCTCGTTGTTCGCGCTGACGCTGGCAGCGTGCGGAGGCAATAACGGCAACAACGAGCCGGCATCGCCGAGCGGCTCGCCGTCCGCGTCCGCGCCGGCGTCGAGCGCCGCGGCTAGCGAGACGCCTTCGGCCTCGCCGAGCGCGTCGGCGGAGCCGGTCAAAGTGAAGCTGCAGTTGAAATGGGTGCCTCAAGCGCAATTCGCCGGTTATTTCGTGGCGATGGACAAAGGCTATTACGCCTCCGAAGGGCTCGACGTCGAGATTCTGCCAGGCGGTCCGGACATCGTGCCGGAACAGCAGGTGGCGAACGGCGCGGCGGACATCGGCGTCGACTGGGTCGCGAGCTTGCTCGCCCATCAGGAGCAAGGACTGCCGCTCGTCGAGATCTCGCAAATCTACCAACGGAGCGGCCTCGTGCTCGTGTCCAAGAAGTCGGCCGGCATCAACGGTCCGGCGGACATGAAAGGCAAGAAGATCGGCAACTGGATGGGCGGCAACGAGTTCGAGTTGCTGGCGCTGTTCGACAAGCATAAGCTCGATCCGAACAAAGACCTGAACTTCACGAAGCAAGGCTTCACGATGGACCAGTTCCTGACCGGCGAGATCGACGCGGCGTCCGCGATGACGTACAACGAGTATCAAGTCGCGATAGAGTCCGGCGTTAAAGCGGAGGACATGAACGTCATCGACATGAACGCGGAAGGCGTCGCGATGCTCGAGGATAATCTTTTCGCGAACAAGGATTGGCTCGCCGATAACAAGGAGACGGCCGCGAAGTTCGTTCGAGCCTCGATCAAGGGCTGGAAGGACGCGATCGCCGATCCGGCGGCAGCGGTGGACAGCGTCATGAAGAAGACGGAGGAAGGCAGCACGACGAAAGAGCATCAGCTCAAGATGATGGAAGAAGTCGCCAAGCTCATCCAACCGGAAGGCTTCGACGCGTCGAAACTCGGCTACATTGACGACGCCTTGTTCAAGCAAACGGCCGACATCGCCTTCAAATTCGGGGTCATCGAGAAAGAAGCCGATCTTACGCATGCTTATACGAATGAAATCGTCGAGATGGCCATGAAATAGTAGTAGAGGAAGTTCTTTTAACCTTCTCGGTGCTGAAAATCGAACTTTTGAACATGAATGGATTAGTGCGGAGAAGTGGAAAGGGTGGCTTCGAGGACGCGGAGGCCATCTTTTCCGTCCAGGAGGGAGGATCGCGATCACATGGACGCGGTAACGATCGGACTCATTCAAGCGAGGCACGAGCTGCACGGCGACGAGCCGGTCGCGGCGCATAAGGCGCACGCGATCGAGAAGCACGAGAGACTGCTGCGCGAAGCGAAAGCCAAAGGCGCGCAGATCGTCTCGCTGCAAGAAATTTTCTACGGTCCTTATTTCTGCGCGGAACAGACGGCGAAGTGGTACGACGCCGCCGAGGAGGTGCCGAACGGCCCGACGACGCAACGGTTCATGGCGCTCGCCAAGGAACTCGGCCTCGTCGTCGTGTTGCCGGTGTACGAGAGGGAAGGCATAGCGACTTACTACAACACGGCTGCTGTCATCGACGCGGACGGGACGTACCTCGGTAAATACCGCAAGCATCACATTCCGCACGTCGGCGCGGGAGGCGGGGGTTGCGGCTTCTGGGAGAAATATTACTTCAAGCCGGGCAACGTCGGGTATCCGGTATTCGATACCGCCTTCGCCAAGGTCGGCGTATACATCTGCTACGACCGGCATTTTCCGGAAGGGGCGCGGGCGCTCGGGTTGAACGGGGCGGAGATCGTCTTTAATCCGTCGGCGACCGTATCGGGAACGTCGGAGTACTTGTGGAAGCTGGAGCAACCGGCCCATGCGGTCGCGAACGGTTATTACGTCGGGGCAATCAACCGCGTAGGTTTCGAAGCCCCTTGGAACATGGGCGAGTTCTACGGCCAATCGTACTTGGTCGATCCGCGGGGCGGCTTCGTGGCGACGGGAAGCCGGGACAGGGACGAGGTCGTCGTCGGCGAGATGAGCAAGTCGCTGATTCGCGAGGTACGCGAGAGCTGGCAGTTCTACCGAGACAGAAGGCCGGAGACGTACGAGGAGCTGACGCGGCTTTAAGCGGCAAGCCCCGACCATCCGGCGGGGAGCGGAACGTCGGAGTCGACGGATGAACGAGCGGCGGCAAGCCGCCCAAAAAGACGGCGTGCGGGGGAGCGATGCGTGAATGAACGAGCAAGTTAGTGCGGAGTCGGGCGCGAGACGGCTGCGCAATTATATCGGCGGAGCTTGGACGGACGCGGATTCGACCGCATACGAGGAAGTGCCGAATCCGGCGACGGGAGAGACGCTCGCGCTCGTGCCGCTTTCCGGCGCGGCCGAGCTCGAGAGGGCGGCGGAAGCGGCCGAGGCCGCGTTCGCCGAATGGCGTCGCGTCGCGGTTCCCCGGCGGGCGCGTTACTTGTTCCGTTACCAGCAGCTGCTCGTCGAGCATTGGAGCGAGCTGGCGGGCATCATTACGGCGGAGAACGGCAAGAGCTACGAGGAAGCGTATGGGGAAGTGCAAAGGGGCATCGAGTGCGTGGAATTCGCGGCGGGCGCGCCGACGCTGATGATGGGGACGCAGCTGCCGGACATCGCCACCGGCGTCGAGTCGGGCATGTACCGCTACCCGCTCGGGGTCATCGGCGGCATCACGCCTTTTAACTTCCCGATGATGGTGCCTTGCTGGATGTTCCCGCTCGCGATCGCCTGCGGCAATACGTTCGTGCTCAAGCCTTCCGAGCGAACGCCGCTCCTCGCGAACCGGCTCGCGGAATTGTTCGCGGAAGCGGGCTTCCCGCCCGGCGTTCTGAACGTCGTGCACGGCTCGCGGGACGTCGTGAACGCGATGCTCGCCAGCGAGCGCATTAAGGCGATCTCCTTCGTCGGCTCGCAGCCGGTGGCGGAGTACGTATACAAGACGGCGACGGCGGCGGGCAAAAGGGTGCAGGCGCTCGCCGGCGCCAAAAACCACTCCATCGTCCTGCCCGACGCGGATTTGGACAACGCGGCGAAGAACATCGTCTCCGCTTCGTTCGGCTCGGCGGGCGAGCGGTGCATGGCGTGCTCGGTCGTCGTCGCCGTCGGGGACGTCGCGGACGAACTGGCTTCCCGGCTCGCGAAAGCGGCGGATGGGCTGAAGATCGGGAACGGCATGGACGCGGACGTGTTCCTCGGGCCGCTCATCCGGCAAGCGAACAAAGACCGGGCGATCGGTTACGTCGAGAGCGGCGTGCGCGAGGGCGCGACGTTGCTCCGGGACGGCAGGACGGATCCGGCGACGGAAGGAGAAGGTTACTTCCTCGGACCGACGGTGTTCGACCGCGTCGGCACGGAGATGGCGATCTGGAAGGACGAAATCTTCGCCCCGGTATTGTCGATCGTGAGGGCGCGCGACTTGGCGGAGGCGATCGCCGTCGCCAACGAATCCGACTTCGCGAACGGGGCGTGCATCTATACGGACAGCGCGAAAGCGATACGAGAGTTCCGCGAGGAGATGGACGCGGGCATGCTCGGGGTGAACCTCGGCGTGCCGGCCCCGATGGCTTTTTTCCCGTTCTCGGGATACAAGAAGTCGTTCTACGGCGATCTTCACGCCAACGGCAGGGACGGCGTCGAGTTCTATACCCGCAAGAAAATGGTGACGGCCCGCTATTAGCGGAGGAAAGGAGCGGTCGCGATGGGCGCGGACGAAAGAATTCCCGGCGCGGAGGAATTGCTTGATAAGGACGGCAAATACGTCTGGCATAACATGATGAGCTATAACGCGGGCAGCCGCCCGATGCTCGTGACCGGCGGGGAAGGCTCGTGGATCGTGGACGGCGACGGCAACAAATACCTCGACGCGATGTCGGGCCTGTGGTGCGTCAACGTCGGGTACGGCAGGAAGGAGCTGGCGGACGCGGCATACGGGCAATTGCTGAAGCTGGCCTATTATCCGCTGACGCAAAGCCACGAACCGGCGATCAAGCTGGCGGAGAAGCTGAACGAATGGCTGGAGGGCGAGTACGTCGTCTTCTTCTCCAACAGCGGCTCGGAGGCGAACGAAGCGGCGTTCAAGATCGCCCGGCAATACCAGCAGCAGATCGGGAGGGGCAGCCGGTACAAGTTCATTTCGCGGTATAGGGCTTATCACGGCAATTCGATGGGGGCGTTATCGGCGACGGGGCAGGCGCAGCGCAAGTACCGTTACGAGCCGCTCGCCGCGGGTTTCGTGCACGTCGCTCCGCCGGATAGCTATCGCAGGCCCAAAGGGGTAAGCGAAGAGCGGTTCAACCTGCAATGCGCCCAAGCGATCGAAGACGCGATCATATGGGAAGGCGTCGAATCGGTCGCGGGCGTCATCATGGAGCCGACGATCACGGGAGGCGGGGTCATTGTTCCCCATCCGGTCTATATGGAACGGGTGCAGGAAATATGCCGGAAGCACGGCGTGCTGCTCATCATCGACGAAGTGATCTGCGGCTTCGGACGGTCGGGACGCAAGTTCGGGCATCAGAACTTCGGCGCGAAGCCGGATATCGTGACGATGGCGAAAGGACTGACGAGCGGGTACTTGCCGCTCTCGGCGACCGCCGTGCGACGGGACATTTACGAGAAGTTCAAAGATGCGGAAGACGATTACGCCCACTTTCGCCACGTGAACACGTTCGGCGGCAATCCCGCCGCCTGCGCGCTGGCGCTTCGGAACTTGGAGATTCTCGAGCGGGAAGGGCTCGTGGCGCGGGCGAGGGTGCTCGGCGAGCGGCTGCTGGCCGGCATGGAGAAGCTGCGGGACCACCCGATGGTCGGCGACGTTCGCGGCTTCGGTTTCCTGCTCGGCGTCGAGCTCGTGACCGACCGCGCGACGAAAGCCCCCGCGCCCGTCGACGCCGTCAAAAGGATCATCTCGCAGTGTAAGGCGAAGGGGCTCATCATCGGAAGGAACGGGGACACGGTCGCGGGCTTCAACAACGTGCTGACGTTCTCGCCCCCGCTGTCGTCCACGGACGAGGACTTGGCGTTCATTCTGTCGACGTTCTCCGAGGTGATGGCGATGCAGCCGTAAGCAAGCGTCGCGAACGGAGCGGAGATCGGACTTGACCCGCCTCGCCCCGCCCCCGCCGACGACCTGACCGATTACCGATTACCGCTGCCGCCGCCGCTCGCGAACCGGCCGGGCTCGAGCAGCTGGCACGCCCGCAACGCGACTTGAATGGAGATGCGGTTGTCCGCGGACATGAAGTCCTCCCCGAGCAGCTCGGCGATTTTCTCCAACCGGTAATAGAGCGATTGGCGCACGATGAACAGCTTCTGGGCGGCGATCTGCTTGGAGCCGTCGTGGTCGAGGAACACCTTGAGCGTCAGCAACAGCTCGCTGCCTTTGGCTCGATCGTGGTCGATGAGCGGGCCGAGATAGCGGCGGATAAAGTCTTGAAGAGTCTTGCCGTCGTTCAGGCCGATGAGCAGTTGATAGACGCCGAGCTCCTCGAAGAACAGGATCGACCCGTCTTGGCCGTCCGCCAAGGACAACGCCTGCAACGCTTCGTGATACCCGGTCGCGGCGAGGCCGAGCCTCTGGTGCGGGCGACCGACGCCGACGAGCAAGCGGACGCTGGCCAATCTCTCGTCCGCCGCGCGGGAATCTTGGAGGGACGCAAGAGCTTGGCGGAGACGGGCCGCGGACGGCGTCTTCGCCTTCAAGTCGAGGGCGATAGCGGTCAATCGGTCGTTCTTCATCGTCAGCAGAGAACGGAAACCGTGCTTCTCGAACGCCGAACGCGCGATGAGCGACAGCTGCAACCGGAACGATTCCCGCTCGCCGTCCCCTCGCCCGGCTGCCGAATCCGGAGAGATCGGCAGACCGGAGAATTCGATGACGCAGACGCGATGCCCGAGCTCGTTCCATGACGGATAGTCGGAGCCGGTCAAGTCTTGCAGCTGGCGCTCCTCCGTCAACCTTCCGCCGACGAGCTCCTCGACCCACAGGTTTTCCGAGAATAGCTTTCTCTCCTCGATATACCGGGTGCGAAGCAGCTCCTGCGCGATCGACAGGGAAGCGGATTCCAGCAACAAATATTCGAACTGAAGCGGCTTGCGCGGGCACGACATGACGAGGTGCGCCCACGTCTGCTCGAGAGCGCCGACGGGGCGGGTCGCGAGCGTCCGTCCGCCGAGTTCGAGAGTTTCCGGCAAGCCGCCGTCCGCCGTCGCCGCGCCGCCCAACGCGCGGAGCCAATCCTCTTGCTGGGAGGCGGACGGCGGCGGGAAGAACGTCGGCGCGCCTTGCGCCGGCAACAGCGCGACCGGGTTGCGCGTGCTCTTATGCAGCAGCTTCAGCACATTGGCCGTCCCTTGGGCGCTTAGGGTGAGCCGGTAAAACTCCCGTGAGAGGCTTTCGAGCTCCTGAAGGGTGCGATGGTGGCGGTTGATGATCAATCCGTGAAGGTCTTGGGTGACGTCGACGTAACGGACGGCGCTCTGAAACACGATCAGAGGGAAGCCGTGGCGGTCGGCGAGCTCGGTCAGCTCGGGGGAGACCCGCTCGAAGTAGGGGCCGATCTCGATGCAGAGGCAGGAGGCGTTGTGGGCGATCAGCTTCTCCATGAAGAGGACGGACGTTTCGGCATCGAGCCGGAAGCCGAGTCCCGTCGTCAGAATCATTTCGTCTCCGTGAATCAGCTTCTCGACTTGGGGAATCTCGAGAATGTGAACCCAACGGATGGGCCGGTCCAGTCCCCGGGCTCCGGCGACGAGCCGGGCGTCCCGGAAGAGCGGACGGCGTAACGCTTCGCGTACGGTGAGAATCAAACCGGCGTCGATGGACATCGCCTCCTCGATCGGGATTCGTTGTCTTCATTATGGACGGATGGGACGGGCATGCAAGAGCGGAGGACGATTTTCGGCATGGCGCACAATCAAGGGGTCGCCGAAGGGGTGGGGGTTATGCACGGAACGCAAGGGCAAGCCGTCTCGATCGACGCGGGACGGGTGATGGAACGGATCGGCAGGCTGTCCGAAATCGGAAAAATAAGCGAGACGGGCGTCTGCCGCCTCGCCCTGTCGCCGGAGGATCGCGAGGCGGTCGACGTCGTGGCGGAGTGGATGGCGGAGGCGGGCATGAGCGTCAGGCTGGACGCCTTCGGCAACTTAATCGGGCGGCTGGAAGGGGAAGATCCGGGCGCGCCGGCCGTCATGCTCGGCTCCCACATCGATACGCAGCCTTACGCCGGCAGATTCGACGGCATCGTCGGCGTCGTCGGCGCGATCGAAGTCACGCAGACGTTAAAGGACGGGGGAATGAAGCCGTCCGTCCCCGTGGAAGTCGTCTCCTTCTGCGACGAAGAAGGCTGTCGCTTCAACAAAGGGCTGTTCGGCGTCAGGGGCATGCTCGGAAGGCTTGATGATGGGGAATTGGAGCGGACGGACAAGAACGGCGTGACGCGAAGGGAAGCGCTGATCGCGTTCGGCGGCGATCCGGCACGGTTCGCGGAGGACGAGTTGGCGCCGGGTAAGGTGAGGGCGTTCCTGGAGCTGCACATCGAACAAGGGCCGGTGCTGGAGGCGAAGGATCGCGCGGTCGGCATCGTGACGGGCATCAGCGGGCCGCTCTGGTGGACCGTCGACCTGTACGGCTTCGCGGGGCACGCGGGCTCCGTGCCGATGCCGATGCGCAAGGACGCTCTCGCCGGCGCGGCCGAGATCGTCGTCGGGCTGCGCGCGCTCGCGACGGAGGATCCGGGCGCGCCGACGGTCGGCACGGTCGGGTCGCTGCGGGTGTTTCCGGATTCGCGCAACATCATCCCGGAGCACGTGCAGTTCACGGTCGACTTGCGGGATATCGACTTGCCTCGCAGGGACGGGCTGGAAGCGCGGCTAAGGGAGCTGATCGCGGATGCGGCTATGAGGCACGGGCTGCAGGCCGAGATTCGCGAGGATACGAACAGCGAGCCTCGTTACTGCGCGGATTGGATCATGGACGCGATCCGGGAGGGGGCGGCGGAGATGGGGCTCGACGCGCCGGAGCTGATGAGCGGGCCGTTCCACGATTCGCTCGCGATGTCCTACTATTGCGATTACGGCATGATTTTCGTCCGGTGCAAGGACGGGATCAGCCACAATCCGAAGGAGTACGCGAGCGCCGAGGACATCGGGCTCGGGACGGAGCTGCTGTACCGTACGGCGCTGCGGCTGTGCACGAAATAAGGGAGAGCAAATTGGAGCAGAACGGAACGGATCGAATCGAATCGAATCGGATCGGATCGGTTACAAATTAGATCGATCGGTCATTTGTCGAGAGATGATGCCGTGTCCTGTTCCGAAAGGCTGCAAAAATACAGGTTTTGCCGAATACTTCAGCCAATCATGCGAAATACCTACATTTCTGCAGGAATTTAGATTCTCGAGGTGTCGATTGGCCCAATCAGGGTCAAAAACCTGCACTTTTGCTGGAAAAATGAAAATTCCTTTGGAAGAAGCCTCTACTTCCTGCATTTTTGCAGGAATTGAGCGAATGTGGCGTCGTTGACTGCCTAAGTAGTTACTCAGAGCAGATCAGATCAGTTCAGATCAGATCAGTTCAGCTCAAATCCGTTCAGGGAGGGATCACGAGATGGAGCAACCGATGAGCTTAACGGGCGTCGGCCGGCTGTCCGCGGAGGCGTTCTCCGCCAATTTCGCGGAAACCGTGCCCGGCCTGACCCGCAAAGGAGCGGCGGAGGAAGCGAACCGCTGCCTGTATTGCTACGATGCGCCATGCATCAAAGCTTGCCCGACGAGCATTAACATTCCGTCGTTCATCAAGCGAATTGCGACGGACAATCTGAGGGGGGCTGCGACCGCGATCATGGACGCCAATCCCGTCGGGGCGAGCTGTGCGCGCGTCTGCCCGACCGAGGAACTGTGCGAAGGCGCTTGCGTGCTGAACGACGAGTCCGAGCCGATCCGGATCGGGCTGCTGCAGCGGTACGCGACGGACTGGGCGGCTTCGAGCGGCAAGCCGCTGTTCAAGGCGGGCGCGCCGAACGGCCGCAAGGCGGCGGTCATCGGCGGCGGCCCCGCGGGGTTATCCGCGGCGCGGGAGCTTGCGCGCGACGGCTTCGCCGTCGTCGTCTACGAGGCGAAGCCGATGGCCGGCGGGCTGGACACGTACGGCATCGTGTCGTTCCGGCTGCCGCAGCCGGTCTCGTTGTGGGAAGTCGAGCAGGTTAGATCGCTCGGCGTGGACATTCGCACGGGCGTAAAAGTCGGCGTCGACGTGGCGGCCGACGAGCTGCTACGCGAGTACGACGCGATCGTGCTCGCCGCGGGCATGGGCTACGTCCCGCCCCTCGGCATCGAGGGCGAGGAACTGAACGGCGTCTACGACGCGATCGCCTATGTCGAGGCGACGAAGAAGGACGTGCCGCCGTATCCGATCGCGGGCGCGCGGGTCGCGGTCATCGGCGCGGGCAATACGGCGATCGACGCGGCCACTTGCTCGGTCCGGCTCGGGGCGAGCAACGTGAAGATGCTGTACCGACGGACGAGGGAACAGATGACGGCGTACGATTTCGAATACGAGTTCGCCAAGCAGGAAGGCGTCGAGTTCGCTTGGCTGACCGCGCCTACTCGCATCGTCGGAGATGCCGAGGGGAAAGCGACGCACGTTGAATGCGTGCGGATGGCCCTCGGGGAGAGCGGCAAGGACGGTCGGCGGGTACCGAAGCCTGTGGCAGGCTCGACGTTCTTGATGCCGGTCGACGCGGTCGTCCTCGCGATCGGGCAGACGCGACGCCGCGGGTTGATCGACTTGATGGGCGTGGCGCACGACCGGGGCGTCGTCCTCGTGGACGAGGAGACGAGGCAGACATCGAATCCGAACATTTACGCCGCGGGCGACGTAATCTTCGGCAACGGGCAAGGAGAAGCGATGGTCGTCTCGGCGGCGGAGCAAGGCAAACGGGCGGCCCATGCGATCGCCCGGCGGTTCGCGGAAGCGGACGGCTTGGAGGTCCGGAGCGGCGCCCGGGGAACCGACGGAACAGCCGGCTCGAACGCGCTGGCGATGTAGCTCGGGCTAAGCAGACGCTTGGCAATGCGATCAAGGACTCAACTCGAAGACGGGAGGGAAAAGTCATGGCGGATTTGCGCAGTAACTTGGCGGGCATCGCGTCCCCCAACCCGTTCTGGCTGGCGTCCGCGCCGCCGACGAATACGGGTTACCAGGTGCAACGGGCGTTCGAGGCGGGCTGGGGAGGCGCGGTATGGAAGACGCTCGGGGATCCGATCATCAACACGTCGTCGCGGTTCGCCGCGGTTCATTTTAACGGGCAACGGGTGGCGGGGTTCAACAACATCGAGCTCATTACCGACCGGCCGCTCGAGGTGAACCTGAAGGAGATCTACGAGACGAAGAAACGGTTCCCGAATCACGCGCTCGTCGTCTCGCTGATGGTGGAGCCGAAGAGGGAGAAGTGGCACGAGATCGTGAAGAAGGTCGAAGCGGTCGGCGTCGACGGGCTCGAGCTCAACTTCGGTTGTCCGCACGGCATGGCGGAGCGCGGGATGGGCTCGGCTTCGGGGCAGCAGCCCGATCTCGTGGAGATGCAGACGATGTGGGCGAAGGAAGTCGCCGAGACGCCGGTCATCGTGAAGCTGACGCCGAACATTACCGACATCACGGTCGTCGCGAGGCATGCGGTGCTCGGCGGTGCGGACGCGGTCAGTCTGATCAACACGATCAATAGCTTGGCCGGCGTCGACATCCATACTTGGAACACCGTTCCCCACGTGGGCGGCAAAGGGGCGCACGGCGGCTACTGCGGTCCTGCGGTGAAGCCGATCGCGCTAAGCATGGTAGCGGAATGCGCCAAGGACCCGCGGGTCGGCGTGCCGATCTCGGGCATCGGCGGCATCTCGAGCTGGCAGGACGCGGTCGAATTCATGCTCATGGGCGCGTCGAACGTGCAGATCTGCACGGCGGCGATGCATCACGGCTTCCGGATCGTCGGGGAGATGATCGACGGGCTGAACAACTATTTGGACGACAAAGGGCTATCTTCCGTGACGGAGCTGATCGGGAAGACGGTGCCGAAGTACTCGACTTGGGGCGACTTGGACTTGAACTATCAGGTCGTGGCGCGGATCGACACGGAGACGTGCATCAATTGCAACAAGTGCCACATCGCCTGCGAGGATACGTCGCATCAATGCATCGAACGGCACGTGAACGCGGATACCGGCAAAGCGTACTTGAAAGTGCGCGAGGAAGATTGCGTCGGCTGCAATCTGTGCGCGATCGTCTGCCCGGTCGACGGCGTCATCGAGATGGTCGAGGTTCAAGGCGCGGGACACGCGCCGATGACTTGGAACGAGAGACAGCGGGCATTAACGCGGCTGAATGCCCAATCCACGGAGATGGAGGCGGTGTGACCGATGCGGAAAATCATTAAAAACGGCACGATCGTGACGGCGAGCGACACGTATTTCGGAGATATTCTCATCGACGACGGCATTATCGTCATGATCGGCGTCGACCTGGACGACGAGGGAGCGGAAATCGTTGATGCGTCGGGGTGTTACGTGTTCCCGGGCGGGATCGATCCCCATACGCATCTCGACATGCCGTTCGGCGGTACGGTGACGGTAGACGACTTCGAATCGGGCACGATCGCGGCCGCGTTCGGCGGGACGACGACGGTCATCGATTTCTGCCTGACGTCGAAGGGGGCGCCGCTGAAGTCGGCGGTCGAGACGTGGCATCGCAAGTCCGCGGGCAAAGCGGTCATCGACTATAGCTTCCACCTGATGGTGTCAGAGGTGACGGACGAGGTGCTCGCGGAGCTGCCTCAGATCATCGAAGAAGAAGGCATCACCTCGTTCAAAGTGTTCATGGCGTACAAGAACGTGCTGCAGGCGGACGACGGCACTTTGTATAAAACGCTGCTCGTCGCCAAGGAGCAGGGCGCGCTCGTCATGGTGCACGCGGAGAACGGGGACGTCATCGACTTTCTCGTGCGCAAGGCTTTGGAGGAGGGGAACACGGATCCGATCTACCACGCGCTGACGAGGCCGGCGGTGCTGGAGGGAGAAGCAACCGGGCGCGCGGCGGACTTGACGGCGCTCGCCGACTCGCAGTTGTACGTCGTACACGTCACTTGCGCGGAGGCGGTCTGGAAGATCGCGGAGGCGCGGAAGAAAGGGCTGCGCGTGTTCGGGGAGACGTGCCCGCAGTATTTGACGCTCGATCAGACGGATCTGGAGCGGCCGGACTTCGAGGGCGCGAAGTACGTCTGGTCGCCGCCTCTCCGGGAGAAGCGGAACCAGGACGTCCTGTGGAACGCGCTGCGCAACGGCGAACTGCAGACGGTCGGCTCGGACCAATGCTCATTTAACTTCAAGGGGCAGAAGGATCTCGGGCTCGGCGATTTCTCGAAAATCCCGAACGGCGGGCCGATGATCGAGGACCGTTTTACGATCCTGTTCTCGGAGGGCGTGCAGAAGGGGCGGCTGTCATTGAACAAGTTCGTCGACGTCGTGTCTACGACGAACGCGAAGCTGTTCGGCTTGTTCCCGCAGAAGGGGACGATCGCGATCGGCAGCGACGCGGACATCGTCATCTTCGACCCTTCGGTCGAGCGGACGCTGTCCGTCGACTCGCACCATATGAAGGTCGACTATAGCGCGTTCGAGGGCATGAAGGTGACCGGCGAGCCGGTAACGGTGCTTGTCCGCGGCGAGTTCGTCGTCCGCGACGGCTTGTTCGTCGGACGGCCGGGTTACGGCCAGTATTTGCATCGGCGGCGGTTCGGCGAGGCCGACAAGCCGGCCGTCAAGAAGCTGCCGATCGGAGGGGCGTACTGATGTCCGCTTACGAAGAGTTCTCCCGGGAGCGGCGGGCGATCGACTCGCTTATCGCGGACGGCTACGTCATCGTCGGCTCGAGCGAGGCGCTCGAAGGGATGCTGCTCCGCTTCAAGAAAACGGCGGTCGGGTCGGAAGGAGCTAGCGCGTCCGACGGCGCGGGCTCTTCGAAGGAGCCGGGAGCGCCGAGCGCTATTAGCGCGCACGACGCCGACCCCGTCGCGCTGCTCCTGTTGACCGCCGACGCCCGCAAGTACGCGTCGAACTTGATACTTTCGCAATTGTCCAATCAAGCATAGGTTGTCGTTAGAGCGCCCCGGGTCATTGCGCCGAACCGTCCGATGACGGGCGGTTTGCGAGCCGGGCGCTCTTATGCGAGTCTCCAAGCAAAGAGTTAATGCGTCCGGAGAAGTAAATGGTGTGCGATCGAGTCTCCGAATAGGGAGTTAATGCGTCGGGCGAAGTAACCGGTGCTCGAACGGGTCTCTCAGCAGAGAGTTAATGCATCGGGCGAAATAATTGGTGCTCGAACGGGTCTCTCAGCAGAGAGTTAATGCGTCTGGCGAAGTAACTGATGCTCGAACGGGTATCTCAGCAGAGAGTTAATGCGTCTGGCGAAGTAACTGATGCTCGAACGGGTCACTCAGCAGAGAGTTAATGCGTCGGGCGAAGTAATTGGTGCTCGAACGGGTCTCTCAGCAGAAAGTTAACGCGTCTGGCGAAGTAACTGATGCTCGAACGGGTCTCTCAGCAGGGAGTTAAAGCGTCCGGCGAAGCAACTGGTGTGCGACCGAGTCTCCGAGCAGGGAGCTAATGCGTCTGGCGAAGTAACTGACACTCCCCACGTCACGTCCCCTCCGTCGTAGTTACTCTATCCCCTCCATCAACACATGAGGCCACTGAAGAACTTACGATTTTTCGAAGTAAGAAATAATGATTAAACGAAAAGACGACTTTTCATCCCATTTATTGGATGAAAAGTCGCCTTTTCA
>NZ_JBHSMH010000053.1:0-23710 GCF_042655365.1 Cohnella suwonensis
GTTAAAGTGGATAACACTTTCCGGAACAAGTGACCAACTATTTCCGGAATGAGTGGCTAAACATTACCGGAATGACTGACCAAAGTTTCCGGAATACGCAGTATGCGGCGAAATGAAGAAAATGGATTAAGACTGTTGGAGCACAACGGCTTCAAATATTATACAGACAATCCTTCCCTCACCATCCACGAATCCGTGGAGAAAATCTTGAAGGATTGCGGGTATTCTTTACTATGTGGGCTCGAATAGTTGCAATTGAAACTTGATCTAGATTGAATACGACAGCTGGAGCGATTGGATTTCGTATCCGCAGAATCCGGTTAAGTTGAGAGAGGAGGAAGAGCAGAAAGACGGATAACAGTTCCTTGGTACACCGTAACGTCTCAATACTGCGTGTATTTTGCAAAAAAAAGCGGTCGGCAATCGTCCGATGCACGAAGCGTAAAAAAAGCCCGGTCAGCCGCCTTTACTTAGGCGACAACCGGGCATTCTGTTAGATTTCCGTAATTTCAAGCGCAAACTTAGGAACCGCAGAGCCTTTGACGGCCACTTTGGTCAAGGCGATGAACTGCCCGTGAGCCTCGGCGATTTGAAGAAGTGTGCCGTTCGTGTTGAACAGCTTGGTTCTGCTCATCGTGTCGGTGTCATACTGGCGAACCGTGCTTTGCCGGGCCGTGAAATACGTCTCCGGGTGCAACGGATCGCCCGCCATCATATCGAAAGGATCGGTTTTGGCTACGAATCGCATGTTTGTCGTGCTCATGTTCGTGGACGAGAATATGCCTCCGTACCCGTTCAGCACATATTTCCCGTCCGGGGTAATGCCCATGCTCGTCGTGAGAGGATAATCTCCGTGATACGGCGAATCGTAGTCGCCCGTGAATAGCCCGTTGCCGATCGTGTACACCTTCATATCCCGAGGAGAGGAATCCGTGTCGATTGCGTAGATTTTATCCTCGGCCGGATGAAGGGCAATATTGCTGGCGTTGCGGATGCTTCTAGACGAGATCTCTTCGTGTGTCGTTCGATCATAGCTGAGAATATACGTCCATTGTCCGGAACCGGACGCGACGTACACATGATTGACCTTGTCGATTGCGATGTCGTAAGGGTCAATCCGCGTGCGCCATTGGTCTTTCAGCTGCAGCGTTCCCGGATGGAGCACTGCGATCGTCCCGCCTTGGCTGCCGTCGAAAGTGTAGGGGCTGTAATCTTGGTCGCTCATCATGACGTACAGCTCGCCGTTCGCGAACGCCAGCTTGCGAACCGGCTTGTCGAATGCGGCCGACACCGCGATTTCCTTGTCGCTCGCGTAATCGAAAGCAATAACCTTCTTCTGGGTGTCATCGGCCATATAGACGATGGAGCTGGACGGATCCGGAACCATGACGGAGATGGCTCGGTTCAACACGTGAACGTCTTCGGTCGGCAGCGTCACCGGGTTGCCGACCGAAGGACTCAAGCTCGGTTCCGGACTCGGGGATGGATCCGCGGTACCCGGGTCGGTGTTGACCTGCGCTTCGAACTGGTGCTGATCCATGACTGGAATATTAGTGAACGGCAAGGACGCATAGTATTTGACTGCTTCTTTCGCGAAGTCGATCGGAATCGCAAAGTTCAAGTTCCCGCTTTCCTCGACGCCGCTTGAGGTTACGCCAATGACTTCACCCTTGATGTTGAGCAGCGGCCCACCGGAGTTGCCGTGCGTGATCGGCGCGCTAATCTGGATCAAGGATGGGTTCGACCGGAATCCGCTAATGACGCCAGTAGAAATGGTGTTTTGCAGCCCCTCCGGGTTGCCGATCGTGACGATGGATTGCCCTTTGGTTAAGCCTGTGGACGACGTTCCGATATGCATTGGGGGTACGTTCGTGCGGATCGAAGTTTTTACGATCGCCAGATCATGGTCAGGATCCACGTCAACGACGCCTTCCACATCGTAAAAGCGGTCCTGCTCGGTTTCCACCAGATAGCTGCTTGCTTGGTCGATCACATGGTAATTGGTCAAATACAAGCCGTAACCGATAGCGAACGCGCTGCCGAAGCCGATGGATATGCCTTGCTTATCGAACGCTTCCAGTATAACGACGCTCTGGTCCATGGAAGCGAGGTGCTCCGTCGTCAGTGCGCGTCCAGTGTAGGCGTCTTTATGGAACGGCAGCAATGTGTCGATCAAATATTGGACGATGTCCATATCCTGGGTTGGATTAATCACCTGGGTATCGCTGATCATGATGACGCCCCGGGCAAACGATACTTTTTTGCCGAATGCTTCGCTGATCGCCCGCAGCGGCACGAATACCCGGCCGCTCTTATAAGTCGCGGCCGCTTCGAGCTTCTTGACGGAGCCATTCACGCTCATCTGGGTGCTGTTCAGCTTCATATTGATCGTCCGGTTGTTGCCCTGAAGCGTGACGGTGGATGACACGTTGTCCCATTTGACGGCGGCTCCCAAGCTCTCTCCGATGAATCGGAGCGGAACCAGCGTCCGGTTATTGCTCGTATAAGGTGTTATGGTGAAATTATCTTCGTCGATGATCTCGTCGGACAGATCGACAATCGCATTTGGACTGCCTATATACAAGATAACCGCGCCTTCGACTTTGTTCAAAAAGTCCGCTTGAGCGTCCGCATTCGCAACATGCGGCAATTGTATGGCAAGCATGGCAGCAACGAAAAGCAAAGCTGCCCTTTTTACATATTTCACGCTATCGTACTCCCCGAATTAGAATAGATAATATTAGACACATACCTTATCTTAATTAGAGAGACGGTTCGGGTATACTAGTAAATAAATGCATCTCTATTGGAAAGAAGCTATTATGTGACTTTTGAATGCATCGCCATGCGGCCCACGCGCCCCAGCGATGTATTTTTCTATGTTCGAAATCAACAAGAAGTCAACAAGCGGTCTCTGAAAGTATTTTCATAACGGGTCGGACCAAACGCCCGCTCGTATTATTCACAATGCTGTACAGACAGACGAAGGGCCGGGACGCCCCACCATATCGGTGTTGCAAACCCCGGCCCGTCGCGTCATTGGGAGACAGGTACTTCGCTCATAAGGGCGTGTACATTTTGATCAGGGTCATGAAAGAACGCCATCCAAATTTCTGTTTGACCCATCTCCGCGATTTTATGAGGCTTGCTCAAAAATCGTACGTTCCGATTGATTAACGTTTCATATGCAGAGTTAATGTCGTCAACGTTGAAATAAAATACAGAGCTGGGATGATCGAACCTAGGTTCTTCGGGAATGCCCAGCAATATTCGGATGCCGTTACAATCGAAGAACGTCATGTTTGAAGTCTGAAACAACAGGGTTAAACCTAAAGTTTCTTGGTAGAATCGGGTAGCAACGTCCATGTCATGTACGCGAATCGACACTTGACCAATACTTTTAATCCGAAATTCCGAGCTCATGGATAGCACTCCTTGTAATATTGCGTTTTTATACAGTAAATGTAACATTTTTTTGATCAACCCATGCTTTTCCAAAATCACTTTTTTCTAAATACTTGGGGCGCAAAGCCGGTTCGTTGTTTGAAAACTTTGTTGAAGGAAGAGACATTTTCGAAGCCGACGTTCAAACTAATCTCGGTTACGCTTCTCTCCGTTTGAGAAAGAAGACGCTTAGCTTCAAGTATTCTTTTTTCGATGACGAATTGATGAGGAGTCCTTTTGAAGAAATGATGAAAGTTGCGAATCAGATGGTTTTTGGATAGGCACGCGACCCTTGAAACTTCGTCAAGCGATACGTTGCGGTTGTAATAAGCGTGTAAGTATTCGTAGGCCAGCGTTAACCGCCGAAAAAGTTCTTCTCTCGTTGCAGGCCGTGTACCCGGCAGTACATTGATTTCTTGAGAAATGTTTCGATGAACGTTAACCAAGGCTTGCATTAGATATTGATACTGTTCATCGATCCATAGATTCTCGTCTCCGAGCACGGGTAAGGACATTTTCAAATTTTCAATAATCGGGGTTAACAAATGGCTATGTCGGTATGTCTTTGCGTGAAAGTGCAAGGGGGATTTCGATTTCGCGAATGGATCGTCTAAGCTCTTATCTACTCCCAAAAGCATTTCGCCAAGAAATTCGTCAGCAAAGCCGGTTCTGAAAAATACGCAAAAGGATTCGACTTCCGTTTCCGAATCGATTGAAATCGCGTAGTGCTCTCCTTCATTCAGAAGAAGGTAGCCATCGCTTTCGACCGCGTAATGTCCGAGCGTTGTTTTGTAATAGGCGCGGCCATTGCGAAATGTTTTTATGGAAAGCGGTCCAGTACCGTCCCAATGATGAGTTGTGCTACGAGCTTGCAGGACGAAGTTTTTATGGAACATTGGGAAGTTGGTACTGGCCATCTGTGAATTTCCCCTTTTTAAATTTCCTTTTCTATGAAGAATTCTTCAATTGGGTAATGAATTCCTTTCCAGTGCGCTGGATTACAAATCGCGAACAAGAAGGAATGATCCTGACGGATCAACGACCATCGTCGCCCCGGATCGGCATTTCCGGTACGCCTCGATGTACCTTCCGAATGGTTCCCGAACATGACCAACTTACTTGGAGATCGTACGAGATGATCCCGATCTAATCCCGTCTTGATGCTGGAGGAGGCATTGGAAGCATATCCGGATACAAGCTTTATTTTCGCCCATACCAATGCTTACAACACACCGGACAATCCGGAGTTGGTACGCAAGGTAGCCTATGACAATTTGGATGCATTGATACGAAACCAGCCGGCTACCAAGACCCAGAAGGAACTGATTCGAGGATTGAATCAAAGGACAGGAAGCCAACATGATGTTTCATCGATCACGAAACTCGAAGCGGGCCGAATTCTGGCTGAGGGGAATATTCAGCCACAGCATGGGTATTCGCTAGTCTATTGACTTAGAGCGCACTCTAAGATGTAAACTTACTTTATGGAAAAATATTTAAGTATCCAAGCCATTTCTAATCTTACTGACATCACCGCGCACACCCTGCGTTACTATGAGAAAAACGGTCTGATTCATGGGATAACCAGGGGTTCGAACGGTCGCCGCCAATATTCTGCAAACGATCTAGCATGGATTCGTTTTTTGGTAAGGCTTAGAACGACAGGGATGACCATTCGACAAATGCAACAGATCGCTGACTTGAGAAGACAAGGCGCCGCTACGACCAAAGAAAGGAGAATTCTGCTGGAAGCCCACAAGAACAAGTTAGCTGAACAGATCGAGAGGCTTCAAGAACATTATGAAGTCATTCATGAAAAAATAGAAATTTACCGTCAATGGGAATTAGAAATCCTGTAACTGGAGGAAGCTGAACAATGAACTCATCATATGAAATCGGAAAAAAACTGTTTCAAGAAACGGATGAAGCGGGAATCCAGGGAGTCATTAATGGTTTAAGTGAGGTATCCCCACACATCAGTAGATACATTATTGAATTTTTCGGGCAACTTTTCAGTCGTCCAGAACTAACCTATCAACAAAGAGAAATGGTCGTGATCTCTGCGTTAATTTCACTAGGCGATACTCCAAATCAACTCAAATGGCACATGAACTTCGGTTTAAAAGTTGGGATTTTACCGAACGAAATTATAGAAATTGCCACCCATTGCATTCCGTTTTGTGGCTTTCCTCGCGCTTTAAATGCTGTTGGCGTTGCGAAACAACTTTTTGCTGAACAAAATATTGAAGTAAACATTGAGGATGAGCTGCTACAAAATGTAGGAGAACGGCGAGAAAGAGGCTTGGCAAAACTTCAGGAAATCGACGGCAAACATGGCGAAGCCGTTGCTGATTCACTTGCCGATATTGCCCCTCTATTAGCTGAACAAATCATCGAATTTGCGTTCGGTGAAATTTACAGCCGTCCGGGTTTAAATCCTATACAACGTCAACTCGTCACATTAGGAGCCTTAACCGCTCAAGGTGGATGCGAGCCTCAGTTGCACGTTCATCTCAATGCTGCGATTCGTGTAGGTTTAACGAGACAAGAAACGATTGAGGCACTGCTGCAATGCTCCCCTTACACGGGATTCCCTAAAGTGTTGAACGCTATAAAAGTTGCGAAAGAGATCTTCTTATAGGCCGCCCACTTTGCTTCGGTCGCTTCGCGGCAATGCTTTTTAACATCCAAGCGATGAATCCGAAGTGCCTCAAAGTCAACACGGAGTCAACGGCTATACCGTGGGTTTTTACTTTCTCTTGTAGTTATTCGCGATGTAGGATAAAAGAGCAATGGAAAATGTTGAGAATCCGATCAGAACCGATATTGCGATCGATTGCAAGAAAGTGCATGATAGTAATAAAAAGGAAATGAGGATTCATCGTGCGGACTCAAGATTCGCAAGGCAACGAGGAACGTAATCAATCATGGGTGAAAGTCGATATTCCCTAACCCTAAAGAAACCGCCCGTTCATAAAGAGCGGGCGGTTTATATTGCCGGTTTCAGAATACCACCCGTCGGAACAAGATGCCACGCCAAAGCTCCAAGAGTATGGAGTCCTCATTAGTTGAGTGTGGTCCTAACCTTATTTCACTTCTCAACGTATTCCTCTATAGGAAGTCCTGCATCTTTCCAAGCATTCGTTCCACCGTCAAGAATGTAAATGTTCGTATATCCCATGTCCTTGAGGGTTTTAGCACCAAATGAGGCTATGGCTCCGACGTTGCAAGCTGTAATAATCGGTCTTGTACGGTCCTGCAAACGTTGGTCGCGATATTTTTCAAGATTTTGGTCGGCTCTGGCTGCCAGCATTCCGACCGAAATTGGAACAGCTCCGGAGATTATTCCTGTCTGACGAATGTTCCAAGCATCACGTACATCAACAATAAAAGTATCTGGGTTGTCCGTTATCATTTTTTGCGCCTCTTCTGGAGTGACCAACGGAATGCCTTCTCTTGCCTCATTGACTAATTGAGCGAAGGTTTTTTCCATTTATACACCTCATTCTTACTTAGATAAATGCCACTTTTATCTATATGCACTTATAATGGAAAACATGATCTTTTTGCATTCAGGAAATCATGTTTTGTTTGCGAAGTTTTCCTCTCCCCAAATGCTCCCGTGGTTCTCCCCGGTGTGAGGTGCCGGTCGGCGCTTGCCGCCGCGCGGTACATATGAACCTAACGGATCAACGACCATCGTCGCCCCGGATCGGCACTTCTGATACGCCCCGATGTATGTCCGAACGGCTTCCAAAGCTAATTCTACAATTGGAGTGATTGGATTAGTTGGCAAGATAACCCGATAGCCGTCGGGGATGAGGAAGAACCGAAAGGCTTATAACAGTGTACTGATTTTGAATACAGAGCACGGTGAAATGAACCCGTCGCTCTGTATTTTTTACGGCCCGAAATCAACACGGAGTCAACGCCTCACCACTGTAAGCAGTTCCAGCGTCCCCCGAACCTAGCACTTGCCCGATTGCCATTGTTAGTCACAAAGAATGCCGGAACGGGTCTTGTGAGTCCAATCAACATGGAGTCAACTCTGATTTGAAATAATCATACTGATTTTCTTCCGACAATTGAATAACGGGCATGAATCCTTTATTTACCTGTTTGCGAGTTGCAACAAAATGAAAACTCTGTTCATCAACGCGCTGCCGATATAAATTCTGATTTTGTTGCTACAAAGGAAGTAATCACAAATGTGCCAATAGCCGCAGTGGTGAAGAAAGAAGGTTTCACTAATTCTGATGCCATCGCAATGGTATTAAAGGCTCGTGCAAAGGGACCAGGAAGTAAACCTTCTGTAGATTTCCCGACTAATTCCGGACAAACAAAAATAGTAGAAGGTACGATCGGAGGAAAGTCTGGGAAAATAAAATTGCTGTTAACAACGTTCGCTGAAGAAAAGAAAGACGGGACATTTGTCGTAACGCTGACCAAAGATTGGAATGTAAAAGTAGGCAACAAAGAAGTCATTAGCTATTGGGAATATCAAGTGGACTTCAAAGCGAAAGTTGCACTTATGAAAAGCGAAGACAATGACAAATTGGTTGCGACTGGCGATGAATGAAGGCTGAAGAACATAGAGCAGTATTTTAATGACGAAATACACCGCCATGTAGCTCAAGGGCTTCGGCGGTGTATTTAGCACGTTATGAATCAACACGAAGTCAACAAGCGTCCCATGTAAGTATTTACAAGAGTAGGTCGAACCGAACGTTCGCTCGTAACCTAAAGAACGCCAGAATTCATCTTCTTAAGGTTCTGGCCTTTGCTATATATATTAGGTGCTGACTCAATGGATATTTTGGAAAATCGGTAACAATCTATTTCTATTTTAAATGAGCTTTTTGTTGAATCTATAACTTTCTATAGATGTACTTTTTTCATTGTGAATCTAAACTTGATCTGAAAAGTTATAGCATCAAGGGTCCACAAGGATGTGTGATCCAGCCATACTTCAAGGAGGAAGAAGGGAATGAAAATCAACCATAACATTTCCGCTATGTCCATGACCAATCAAATGGCTCGTAACACCGGCTTCGTGTCACGAACGATGGAGAGGCTGTCCTCAGGACAGCGAATCAACCGGGCGGCGGACGATGCGGCGGGTCTCGCGATTTCCGAGGGAATGCGCGGGCAAATCCGAGGCTTGGAACAGGCGCAGCGGAACGTGCAAGACGGGATTTCGCTGATCCAGACGGCGGAGGGCGCGTTGAACGAAGTGCACGGCATGCTTCACCGTATGAGCGAGCTGGCGGTTCAGTCCGCGAACGGCACCTATTCCGTAACGGACCGGCTGAACATTCAGAAGGAAGTCGACGAGTTAGCCGAGCAAATTACGAAAGTCGCCAACTCGACCAAATTCAACGGGACAACGTTGCTTGATGGCGGGCTCAAGTCGGGTAACATTGATCCCGTCAACTTTCAGGTCAGCGACATCGCCGGGGGGACGATCAGCCTCGAAATCGACGCGATGGATGCCGCTTCGCTCGGCGTAGCCGGGGGAGGAAGTTCGAGCGGCACGACAACGACTTACACAGCGACCTTTTCCGGCTCAGGGCCCTTAAGTTCTGTATCCATATCCGGACCTGTAGGTTCAAAGATTTACGATGGATCGACAATTGACTTTGAATATAATAGCGCATTCGGTGTTTTTCAGGATGTTCGTTTGCGTAGTTTTCCGGATGACGATTATCATTCGTTTACTGATCTTTCTCTGAACACCTATACATTTGGTGGAGCCTTTCAGGGAGTGACTGTTCACTGGACCCCTAATGATACATCAGGCTTTCCGACATATAATTCCATTACCATAAGCGCAACTACATCGACGACTTCTTCCTCCAGTGCGGCGGCGACGTTCTCCGGCGGAGCCAGAACGGCCGATGCCGTAGCGACGGGAGGCATTGATGTATCCTCCTCCGCATCGGCTGCTTCCAGCGCGACATCGTCTATTACCAAAGCGGTCAATACCGTTTCGACGCAACGGGCCAAGTTGGGCGCAACGCAGAACCGTCTGGAGTTTACCGGAAACAACTTGGGAACGCTAGTGGAGAACCTGACAAGCGCGGAATCCCGCATCCGGGATGCCGATATGGCCAAGGAGCAGATCACCTTGGTTAAGGACGAGATCCTGAACAAAGGCATCGAATCCATGCTGGTGCAGTCCAATTCCATGCAGCAGAACGCCCTCCAATTGCTGCACGGCTAACCGATACCCTTTATGAAGAAATGATAGGCTCCCTTTAAGTAGACAGGTGAAATCATTAAACCTGTTGCTTAAAAGGGAGTTTTTTGTTGGGCAGAAAAAATGAATATCACGTGGATGCGCTTTTTTCCCAGGAGAGATAAAATAGAATCACGAGCAAGTCAAATTCAGGAAGAACAACATGGGGGATATAGAGTTTGAGTGAACAGCATGAGTTGACGCTAAGGTCGGTAATGAATGCGCAAGAAATCGACCTTCGGTTATTTTTTTCCGTTGCCATGCAAGTCGCGAAGCTGCTTGGTGAGAGGCATCAAAGCGAACTCGGTCTGTGTCAAATAACCCCGGAGGACATCTCCGTCCAGATCGAAGAAGGGGAACTGACGGTTCAACGAATAGATCCGCAGCAGAGCACTTCCATCGCAAGGCTTGCTTACCTTTCGCCGGAACAAACAGGTCGCATGAAGAGGAAAATCGATCAACGCAGCGATTTGTATGTGTTAGGCGTACTGTTTTATGAGCTGCTTACGGGGGAGTTTCCGTTTAAGGCGGAGACGGCAAATGATTGGATTCACGCCCATATGGCGGTGCTTCCGGTGCCTCCGCGGACGGTTAAATCCGAAATTCCGCAACCGTTGAGCGACGTTGTCATGAAGCTGCTTTCGAAATCGGTAGAACATCGTTATCAAAACGTTTACGGCCTTCTTGACGATCTGAGCAAATGCTCGGATCAATGGTTGGATAAAGGAACGATCGATTCATTTCCATTAGGGGAACTCGATGAACGAGGCCGCTTTCAATTGCCGGATAAGCTCTATAACCGGGAGCAAGAATTGCAGAAACTGATTCATGCCTTTGATCGCGCTTGTTCAGGTTCCAAACAATTATGGTTCATCGGCGGTCATGCTGGAAGCGGCAAATCAAAGCTAGTCAAAGCCGTTCGGTCGCACGTGATGCAGACAAAGGGACATTTTATTTTAGGTAAATGTGATCCTCTGCAGCAGTTCAAACCTTACTCCTTTCTGATTATGGCTTTTCGCGATCTGATTCGGCAAATTTTAGCGGGTGGAGAAGAGCAATTAGCTAGGTGGAGAACGAAGCTATTATCAGCATTGGGGCAAAGCGGGAACGTTCTCGTGCAAGTGATCTCTGAACTTACGCTAATTATCGGGGAGCAACCCCCGGTCGAAGAATTGTCTCCAGTGGAAGCGACAAACCGTTTCCAAACGCTTTTTGGCAATTTGATTAAAGCTTTTGCGGATGGAAAGCATCCATTAGTGATTGGGCTTGATGATTTGCAGTGGGCCGATTCGGCTTCGCTGCAACTGATTCGGGATTTATGGAATCATGCCTCGCTTAAACATGTGTTGATCATTGGAACTTATCGGGATAACGAACTGGATGAGAAACACGCATTCCGAGCGTTATTTCTCGACCCTTCCGATGGTATGAATGCCAGTATTCACTATATGAAAATGAATGCCCTGGGGTATTCGGACGTTATTCGGTATGTGGCGGATACACTGAACGCCGATCCAGACGAAATCAAGCCAATGGCGGAAGTCCTCTATCAACAAACGGCAGGAAATCCCTTGTATTTCAAACAAATGCTGCAAGCCTACTATGATCGGAAGCTCCTCTATTTTCGTGTCGATCGGATGCACTGGGAATGGGATATTCAGGGCATCCGAGAAATGGAAAGCCTTCAGGATGTCAGTAAGCTGATTATGAGAAAGTTTGAAACGCTTCCGAAGGAAACCCGTGACGTTCTGCGTTTTGCGGGCTGCACGGGAAGCACATTCGATGTTCAAACGCTTTCCCTTCTATGCGAGAAAGACGCTGATGACGTGGAACAAGATTTGTTGCCGGCGGTAAGCGAAGGGTTGATCCTCGTAGAAGAAGACCGCTTTATGTTCCTGCACGATCAAGTACAAATAGCCGCTTACGATTTGTTATCGGAAGATGAAAAAAAGCGCGTTCATTTAAAAGTAGGGCGCTCCATCTTGCGGTCGCTTCATTTGGACAAGGCTGCCGATCAACTGTTTGAAGTCGTACATCATTTGAATGAAGGCAGCACGTACATGACCGATCCTACGGAAGTCGAACAATTGGCTAGACTGAACCTTCAAGCAGGAAGGAAGGCGAAAGTTTCCGCAGCCTATGCCCAAGCATTGGAACTATTGAAGCAAGGCGCCAGATTGATTGAGGCCGAGGGCTGGTCCCGCCAAGATGGCCTTTATTTTCAGCTCATGCTTGAAAGCACGGAATGTCATTATTTCTGCGGTTATATTGACCAAGCCGAGGCTGATCTGCAGCAATTGCTGCAGCATGTCGAACAAGTGACGGATCGAGCCAAGATCTACGTCGTTCAGATTATGATGTACTCGTTTCAGAAGAGAATGGACAAGGCGGCTGAAATCGCGCTTCAAGCTATGGCGGAGTTCGGTTTTTCGGTTCCGACCAAGTCATCTAGTCTGTCCATACTCGCTGAAGTCGCCCGTACGCAACTGTCGCTTTCAAGACAGCGGAATCATTTACAGAACTTGCCCATGAGCAGCGATCCTTTGCATAAAGCGTTAGCGGAAATCGTCATGGCCTCATCGTCGATTTTATTTATCTTCGATCCGGAATTAGCCGTCATTTTGTTTGCCAGATATGTCCGAATGTCATTGAACCATGGGCTCAGCGAAGCGTTCTCCATTGCGCTGGGTTCGTATGCCATCACGATGGCCTTTGGATTCGGGAGATATCGGACAGCATTGCGTTTAGTAGAGGCTGCTGGGCACTACGCCGATCAATCGGGCCGCATTCTGCTAAAGGGAAAAATCCAACTGATCCTGGCACTGATTTTACAATATCGCCGGCCGAAACAGTTAGCGCCTATATTCGAGAATGCGGGACGGCTAAGTTTGGAAGGCGGGGATCTGGTATATGCAGGAGACGCCATATCCTGCCATATCATAACGGAAAGCATAGATTTGAGACGTTTAGACCGGGTTTGTAACACCTATGAAGAATGGGTGGGGCCGATTTTGGACGAAATGGCGCTGCGGGTGTTGCATCTATCGAAACAATACGTTCGCCTTTTACAACAAAAGACGGATGCCGATGATCTGACTTTCAACAACGATAATCTTAATGAGGATCGACTGCTGAAAGAAGAGGCATTGGACCGCGAGCATAAGGGAAACTTGTATTATTTCTACACATGCAAGCTCGAGGTTCAATATATATATGGCCGATATTCCGAGGCTGCGAAATTGGCCGAACAATCCGAGCATCTCGGGGCCGACATGTTGTTGTCTATTAAACAGCGACATTGTTTTTACTATGCATTAGCGATGATGGCCATAAATTCGGATACCTCTAATTTTTCAAGCCGCAATTACCAAAAGAAGTTACGCCAATTGCTGGACCGAATGAAGCGGTGGACGAAAGTCGTTCCGGAAAGCACATTAGCCCAATATTGCACCATGCAGGCGGAGTATGCCCGTTTGAATCGTGAACATGGAACGGCGGCGAAGTTGTACGATCAAGCGATCCTTCATGCGCGTGAAGCCGGCGAACCGAGAGATGAAGCGATTGCGACCGAACTGGCGGCGAATTTTCATATGAGATTGAACGATCATCAAAAGGCGGAAGCGTACCTTCGAAATGCCTGCGAGGCCTACTTCAGGTGGGGGGCAATAGGGAAGCTGAGAAGCCTGCAAGAGCGTTATCCGGCGCTTGCCGAACTTTCATTCCGTGAAGGGGATGAATCCGAAGCTAACGACAGGAGCACGGAGAAAGAAATTCAACGGATGAATAGCCTTCCCTATGCTGAACTAGGAAACGAATTGGATATGGATTTACTTCGGCAAGCCTCCCAAATCCAATTCGAAGGTCTGGCAGAGAGGGAACTGTTGGACACCTTCCTTCAGTTGGCTATTCATAGTGCCGGCGCCGAAAAAGGGCTGGTCCTGTTAGGGAAGCAGGGGGAATTGACTGTAGAGGCTGTGCAAGAGATAAACCGGGATCCGGAGCGCTCTATAGATAGACGGGATGATTATGCAGCTGCGGTGGTTCAATTCGTCATGCGTACGAGGGAGTCCGTCGTTCTGGGTGAAGCCAGATATAGTCTATTTGCAACCGACCCTTATATTCAACAGAAGCGGCCCAGATCGGTTTTGTGCTTGCCTGTTCGTTACCCCGATCATCAGGACGGCGTCTTATACTTGGAAAATAATTTAACTTCCGATGCTTTTACGGCAGATCGTCTGGAAGTATTGGAAATGTTATTCTCGCGAATGGTTTATCTAAGGCTTTGGCAATTAGAGGACTACGGGGATTCTAACACGAGGGCGGATAGAGCAAAAATCAAGGTTCCTCTGGTTGAATCGCTAACGAATCGCGAAATGGAGCTTATTAGTCTCATGGCCGATGGGCTGTCCAATAACCAAATCGCAATGCGTCTGGAGATTACGGAAGGAACCGTAAAAAGTCACGTGAATAACATCTACGGAAAGCTGCAAGTCAATAAAAGAGTGCAAGCGATCAAAAAAGCCAGGGAACTTCAGTTATTGAGCTAGTGAAGAGACGCATAAGTTTCATGAACAATAGGTTGTTGCTGATTTCAATCGGAAAATCGGTGGCAACCTATTTGTATTTTCATCAACGACAAGTAACGACTTGTTTTGACTCGCCTTTTGGGCTTTTTTGTCGATTCTATAACTTTCTATAGATGTGCTTTGTCATTTGCTGATCTAATCTTGAGGGTGAATGATTACTAAAATTGGATGATACGAAAGGTGATCGAATGACACGGAGAACGAGAATTTTACAAATTCAATTGAAGGCGATCGTCCTAATGTTGGTGTGCGCCATGATCGTTCCTGCGGTTCAATCGCAAGCGCAAGCGGCACCCAGCGCCGATGATACGATTAGCGTGGTCGCCGGGACTGGCATTAATGGCGGCGGGAATTTGCTGGATAATCCCAATGGAGTGGCGGTAGACGGCGATGGCAATGTGTATATCGCCGATACCAATAACCACCGCGTTCGGAAGGTGGCGCCTGACGGAACGATTAGTACCATTGCAGGGAACGGTACTGCAGGATATTTGGGCGATGGAGGTCCGGCCACCGCAGCTGAGCTAAACTATCCCAATGGAGTGGCTGTAGACGGCAGCGGGAATGTGTATATCGCCGATTCATGGAATGGCCGGGTACGGAAAGTTGCCGCCCTTGATGGCACGATCAGCACGGTGGCTGGAACGGACGCTGCGGGAAATCCGGACGACGGGGTAGTGGCCACCTCTACTTCTTTAATGACTCCCGATGGAGTAGCGGTAGACGACGATGGAAATGTGTATATCGCCGATAGCGGCAGCAGCCGGATATGGAAGGTATTTGCTAATGGAAGCATCAGCACGGTAGCAGCAGGCCCACTATTAAATCCCGCCGGAGTAGCGGTAGACGTTGATGAAAATCTGTACATTGCCGATTCCGCTAACAATCGGATTCTGAAAGTAACGCCAAACGGCACGATCAGCACATTGACAGATCAAGTTTCCAATCCTAAGGGAGTAGCGGTAGACGACGACGGAAATGTGTATATCGCCGATACTTTGAATCATCAGATCCAGAAAGTAACGCCTGATAGTACAATCAGTACGGTGGCTGGCACAGGGACAAAAATATATTGGGATGAAAACTGTACAGCCATCGAAGCTCAATTACATTCTCCAGCAGGGGTTGCGGTAGACCATATCGGAAATATGTATATCGCGGATACTTCCAACCATGTAGTCGCAAGAGTAGGAGACAACCCGCACCTGATCGGTCTATCGTTATCAAGCGGCACTTTGAGCCCAGCATTTTCGACCGACACTACGGCATACACAGCTACTGTGAATGAAGATAGCATAACAATGACGCCGACGTTATCGATCAGTAATGCCACGGTCATAGTGAATGGAACAGAGGTCGCCAGCGGTTCGGAGAGTGATGCAATCAATCTAAACGAAGGCAACAATACGATCACGGTCGTGGTTACCGCACAGGACGGGACGACGAAGACTTACACCGTGACGGTAACGAGAGCGGAAGGAGCAAGCAACAACGCGGATTTGAGCGGTTTGACGTTAAGTCAAGGCACATTGGCTCCAGCCTTTGACTGGGATACCACAAGCTATACGGCCGAAGTCGGCTACGCGGTAACCAGTCTGACGGTCACGCCGACGACGGCGGACAGTAATGCCAGGGTAACAGTGAATGGAACGGAGGTTAACAGCGGATCGCAGAGCAGTTCGATTAATCTAAGCGAGAGTGGCAGTACGATTACAGTCGTAGTTACCGCACAAGACGGGACGACGAAGACGTACACCGTAACAGTAACGAAAGCGGCTAGTAATAATGCGGATTTGAGCGGTTTGTCTTTAAGTATAGGCACAGTATCTCCTTCTTTTAGCGCATCCACTACAAGTTATACGGTAAATGTCGACAACGAGATAACGAGTCTAACGGTCACTCCGACGGTAGCGGATAGCAGCGCCAGAGTAACCGTAAATGGACAAACGGTCACTAGCGGTTCGGCGAGCAGTTCGATCCATCTAAGCGAAGGCAGCAACACGATTCCGATTGAGGTTACCGCACGGGACGGTACGACGAAGAAGACCTACTCCGTGACGGTGAAAGTAGCGCCGGTGACCTACTACATCTCGACGGTGGCGGGAACAGGAACAGGTGACCCTATCGATTTAGGCGACCATGGCGATGGTGGGCCGGCGGTTTCCGCTCAAGTTTTACCAGGAGGAGTAGCGGTAGATGGCAGCGGGAATGTGTATGCCGCCGATTTACAAGTAAACCGGATACGCAAAATAAAGCCAGATGGAATAATCAGTTCGGTGGAAACAGGTACCTTTAATTACGTAGAGACCCATTTTATGATTACGCCATATGGAGTAGCAGTAGATGGCAGCGGAAATCTGTATATCGTCGATGGAAACCAGATACGTAAAGTAACACTAAATGGAACACCAAATGAAACGATCAGTACGGTGGCAGGATCAGGCGTCGGTGGCTATTCTGGTGATGGAGGACCGGCGGTTACCGCTAATTTATTCGGGCCAACTCACGTAGTGGTAGATGGCAGCGGCAATCTATATATCGCCGATACAAATAATAGCCGGATACGAAAAGTAGCGACAAATGGAACGATCAGCACGGTGGCGGGAACTGGCGTCAATGGCTATTCTGGCGACGGGGGACCGGCGGTCTCCGCTCAATTATATGATCCAACTGGAGTAGCGGTAGATGGCAGCGGGAATCTGTATATCGCCGATTCAGCTAATAACCGGATACGCAAAGTAGCGACAGATGGAACGATCAGCACGGTGGCGGGAATAGGCAGTTTTAACAACTATGGTTATTCAGGCGACGGAGGCCCGGCGGTCTCCGCTCAATTAAATGATCCAATTGGAGTAGCGGTAGATGGCAGCGGGAATCTGTATATCGCCGATTCAGCTAATAACCGGATACGCAAAGTAACGCCAGATGGAACGATCAGAACAGTGGCCGGAAAAGACACCGGTGGCTATTCCGGCGACGGAGGCTCGGCGGTCTCCGCTCAATTATCTTGGCCATTTGGAGTAGCGGTAGATGGCAGCGGGAATCTGTATATCGCCGATACTAGGAATTTGCGGATACGGAAATTAACAAGGGCCAGCTCACAGACGGCCGACTCCGGGGCACCCATACAAGTAACGCCGAGCACGCCGGTATCCATCGTCGTTCCAACGGGCGTAACGGATGCCAAGGTGGCTGTTACCACGACAACGGTTGGATCTAACAAAGAAGCCACGCTTCCGTTTATCGATGTGCAAGCGACGACTTCGCTCGGTAACGTGAGCGTTGCAATTCCGCAAGGAACGAAAATTACGGCTCCTGCGAGTTGGGACGGAACGATCAAACTGCCTGTCGTACAGATCAATAGCAGCGTATCGGTCAATAATGCCAACGTGAACGCCGTCATTGAAGTAGGCTCCTCGGACGTATCGTTAACCTTTGACCATGCCGTGCGTTTGCTGATCCCGAACATGGGGGGGAAATCGGCCGGTTACGTGCGAAATGGCGTCTTTACACCGATCACAAATACGATTTCGGCAGATACCCAGGCTGCGGCAGACCGTGAATTAGCAGCCGGCGGAGATGCAAAAATAACGGTCGGCAGCGATCTTGTCATTTGGACCAAGCACTTCACCCAATTTGCGGCCTATACACCGGTTATACCGCAGACCGGAAGCGGGGGCGATAGCGGTGCTCCGGCCAATGTCTATACGCTTGGGGCTTTGGCCAGCGCCGAGTTTACCCTCAATGGCATCAAGTTTTCCATTCCGGAAGGGGCTGCGGACAAATCCATTCAAGTCACGGTGGATAAAGTGGCCGACATCTCAAGTTTACCTCAAGACGCCTCTCTCCGATTACTTGGGGACGTCTATGAAGTCAAGAAAAACAGCAATGGAGATTTCCTGAAGCCCGTTACGATTGCGCTGCCTTTCGACAAGTCGAAGGTCGACTTCAATAAGAATGAGGTTGCCGTCTACTGGCTGAATGAACAAACGAACAAGTGGGTGGAACTGGACAATACGCAGGTCGATCAAGCAGGCGGCACGGTATCCGGTACGATCACGCATTTTACAAAATTCTCCGTATTCGCTTCGGAACGAAAGCAAATACCTTCGCCATCCGCGAGTGAAACGAACTTGACCGACATCAAGGGACACTGGGCGGAAGCCTCTATTCGAGAATTGATCCAATCGGGTGCCATTAGCGGTTATCCGGATCAGACCTTCAAACCGAATAACAAGATTACAAGAGCTGAGTTCGTCTCCATCCTGGTGAAGGCATTCAAATTAAAGGCGCCGGATAGCAAGACCTTTGCCGATACTACCGACCATTGGGCTAAGGACTCGATCGGCTCGACTGCAGCTTTGGGAATCGCAACCGGAGACGGTGAAGGCAACTTCCGTCCCGACGATCCGATCACGCGTGAAGAAATGGCCTTGATCATCGTTCGGGCGTTGAAGCTCAATGCTTCGGCCAAATTTGTCAGCTTCAAGGACAATTCGGCGGTTTCCGGTTGGGCCATCGAAGCTGTAGCTGCTGCTGCAGACAAAGGTCTACTTAGCGGTTATGAAGATGGTACAATTCGAGCAAAAGCCAATACCACTCGTGCAGAGGCTGTTGCTGTCATTGTTCGAGCAATGCTTCTTATGAAAGAAGTCATAGAGTAGAATACCTTTACCTGAGATCAGGGCACCCATTATAGCGGTGCCCTGATTTTTCGCCTTAGCGATGATACGGAGAACCATACCACAAGTAACGGCAAGTTTTTTTGGGGGGAAGGGCTAACTCCATTCCTCGCAAGGATTTTTTTTCATTTTGGGCCAGCATCTCCTAGGTTTTACTTATTCTTAGGGGACAGGCAAGCCGAAATTACACTTATCACAACCCACAGGGAAACCCTTTCAGAGGGAGGGGGCGGAAAGCAAAACTACTTGTATCAGAACTCAGAACAAGTTTTCCGAAAATTATGTTTAACGAGTAGTAGGCGATGGATTGGCTTGCATTTGCAGTTCCGGAGCGCGGACCTTATGCATGCTGACGGCCAGTGCGCCCGCCGCAATTGCAACAATCATGATCAACACGAGCGCCAGCGCCTGGCCTCCGACACCCGAACCCCCAAACAGCAGGTTCATGATTCCTTCCACAGCGTAGGTGGCCGGCAGTAATTTACCTAAACCGTTAAAGAAATCCGATAGCAGTTCGCGAGGCATCGTTGCCCCCGAAGTGACAAGTTGAGCAGAAAGAGTCATGATATTAAATAGCATTCCTGCACTGCCGAAAAGAATCAGGAAAAACTGGGAGACGAACATAAACGTCAGGATGAACAGCGCTTCGAAGCCCCAAACTGCCATGAAACCCTGCCCCGTTTGGCCGCCCAAAGCAACCAGGAGCGACGTTCCGATCAGCGAAACCACAACTGAAGCGACGACGTTAATGATACCGCGCGCTGCAAACTGCTGCCATCGATTCAATTGAGAGGCCGCCATCATCGACGACTGCTGCAGATTCAGGCTCAAAAGCATCGCCCCAATGTACCCGGCCAGTACCATCATCATTGGCACCATCTGGTTATTCATGCCATTGACCCGGTTGGAATAATCGATATCGGACGTTACCCGCTCGGACAGCGATTCTACGGCGCTTGAGGCCTGCTGTTCGGGTAACTTCTCCTGTATGAGCAAACTCTTCGCGCCCAGCTCGATCGCCTGTTTGTTGACCATTGCCACCGTTACATTGGAGGCAACCGTTCCCATCATGCTCTTGATCTGAAGGCGGAGTCGATCTTGTCTTTGGAAGACTGGTCGGTCGGAGTTTATTCTGCCGATGCGTTTTGAACGTCTTCTAAGGTGTACTGCCCAACAAAATCTCCAAATAGGGTTCCAAAATACAATGTATTTTCTTTCTTTACAACAGAACTAATGGCATACACGTTACCGCTTGGATCGTGTAACGTTTGTTTTATTTCCCCATTTGAATCTAATCTTAAGACATAACCGTATCGTTTGATCGTCGGTATTTTCTTTAATAACCCATAAGGGAGCTTTGCCATTTGTTTCTTCAGAAACGATCGGGATTGCAAGAAATCAACAAAATCTATCCGCTTGCTTCCACCCACCCATAGGTCCCCGGATTGATCGACGGAAATATTATCGGGCATGTTCGGCAAATTATCCGCAAACACATCGATAGTACCGGCCATTGTACCCTTCAACCAATAACGGATGATTCTATATCGGGACGTTTCCGATATCAGCAGATAGTCTTCATTTTTTGAAAGAACGATACCGTTGGCAAAATAAAGCTTGTTGAGAATCATTCGGGTTTTCTTCGACCTTGGATCATAGGATAATAATCTTCCGTGCGGTCTGCCTTCCAGGATGTCAAACGGCCATCCGAGATCATATTTTGTGCTGGAATCTGTAAAATAAACCGTTCCGTCGCTTGAAATAGCCACTTCGTTTGCATAAGTTATCGGAGTGCCCTCCACTTGATCGGTAAGTAAGGCCACATCTCCATTTGCATTTATGGACATCAACCCCTTATTTTTAACCGCTGCTATTAAATGACCCTCTTTATCAAATTGAAGACCAAGCGGATAACCCCCAGTTTCTGCAAAAGTTTCGATATTCTCAGTGTTTTCTGGATTCAACCTGCGGATGGTCCCGTCCTTATTCCCTGTATAAAGTCGTCCTTGATCATCGAAAACAATATCCTCGGGCTGTTTCAATAAACCTTTGGCTAATAAGATCGAGCTTGAAAGCAAAGAATTTTGTTGTAATGCCCCCTCTTCAGAGGGTTTTGCAGGCGGATGCCAAGCAACGGGATCAATAGGCGATGGAACGATGAATACCATTATTCCAATCATGAGCAAGACCATGATAAGGAACATGACTATCATTTTTTTGAATCCTTTTATTATTCTTGTTTTCATTTTAATGGCATTTTCTCCACCTGGTTTCTCCGTTGCCATTCTGGCAACGATAGTGTCCCAATTCGGAATGGAATCTGTTTCATATTGAATGGTGTCAAGTCCATCAAATAATCCTTTCATTTTCTGAAATAAATGTCGATGCTTAGGACTTCTTCGGTAGGAGATCATGGATCCTTTATCTTTCCAAATTTCTCTAACCCAAAAATGTCCCAATTCTTTTTTGGTATCTAATGATATTAAGCCACTGATTCGCTTGATTCGTGTTATAAATACGATCACTCTTAGCCAAAACATTTGAATTAAGGATTTCCTTTTAATTCTCGAAACAAATACATACATCTATATTCCTCCTTCGGTTTTTATCAAACACCATGTTCGATTTCGATTATAGTATTCGATATAATAGAGAACAATAACTAATCGTTGTTCAATTATTCGTTAGTGAACAGGGGAGACTAAACTGTTCAGTAAGTGGAGGACAAAATGGAGATTAAAAAGGAAGACAGACGGGTTCAGCGTACGCGAAACATGCTTTTTGATGCTTTGATTGACCTCATGATCGAGAAGGGATATGAAGCATTAACGGTTCAGAACATTATCGATCGCGCCAACGTAGGACGTTCGACTTTTTATGCTCACTTTTTTGATAAAGAGCAGCTTCTTATTGGCAACATTGACCGATTACGCGAGTTTCTAGTGGAGCAAATCGCAAAGCATTCATTGCCGAAAGAGGAGAGCGAATTCAAATTCGGGTTTAGTCTGGTTATGCTGCAGCATGTACAAAGCCACAAACGGCTCTATCGTGCAATCGCCAGCAAACAAAGTGAAATGCTTGTATTACTTCATATGAAGAGAATGCTAGCCCATTTAGCTGAAGATGAAATCGCGAGATATTGGTCGAGATTCGGTTCTATACAGATTCCATATGATGTTGCAGCTGAATTTGCCGTAACTACTTTTTTAACTGTGTTAACTTGGTGGATGGAACGAAACATGAGTTGTACAGCGGAAGAGTGCGATCGGTTGTATCATAAACTGATCTTTTCCGGCATCTCTGCAAGTCGAGAGCTCGATAAGCAACAAAACAAAATGTTCGCCCCAAGGTTGTCAGCGAGCGACTCGGACATGCTTCCGTTGGAATAGAACATGATATTCTTACCCCCCCCTATCGGAAAAATAGTAAGTGCCACTGTTATCGAACTAGAAGATGGTGCATGCTTTGGTAGGGGAATAGAAAACATGCACTTGAACCGCACGAAAGGGCTCGCCGCGACTGTTTGTGGACAGATGGTGAAAAAGCGGACGAGCGTTCAACAACCAGCTGCCCCGACTGTCGGATCGTGACTGGCTCAGAGGTTCTTGCAACTACTTTCTTCCATTTCTTGTTTGCAAAGAGGCACAGAAAAGGCTGCAACAGCCCACCTCTCGGTAACCTGTCACAGCCCTCCAACCCGCGTCCGACGCGGGCCTTTCGACTCTTACTCTTCCCTCACCGCCACCGGATTCCCCTCATAACTAATCCAATCGCTCCAGCTGTCGTGGTGATTCCGAAATCATCCGGAAATCCTTCGAGGCATTCTGAAAGTGAAGGGAATGGAAACACCTATTCATTCTCACGCCGATGTTATGAAAAGCTAAGCTATCTTATCTAGGCTTACTCTGCCAAGGTAAAAGCGACTTCGACCATATCGAACCTTTTATAACGTGCAGCAACGCCGAATTCGAACGGTCATCCAGAATATCATCTAGGGTTTACCATGGAAGGCGAAGTTTCGCTATCCGAAGACGGTATGAAGTGGAAAAAGATAAAATGACGGTGGCAATAATTTTTCGAATCGTTAATGGTTTTCGAAGAGCCAATCCGACAGCTGGAGCGATTGGATTAGCTATGCGAGGAATTCGGTTGCCGTCGGGGACGACGAAGAACGTAAAGATGTATAGCAGTGTATTAGTAATTTTCTCCTATTCACCACCGACCCGTTCAGTTCATTCGCCGTGTATTCAACACTCTAAGTCTGCGAGAGGTTGAGTCAACATGGAGTCAACACGACGATTTCAGCATATCGGATGTAATAATATTTTGATTCAATACTATGGCGGTTGAGATAAAGAGGTGATATACTTCGATCTTATTTTAATCAATCGAGAAGAGGTGGCACTGTGAACGGGATCATCAATTATGAAGTGTTTTTGGTGACAGGAATTCTTCTGAATCTAATTCCTGGTGCAGATACGATGTATATAATAGCTAGAAGTATCTCGCAAGGCAGAAGAGCGGGCGTTCTTTCCGTATTTGGAATTCTTACAGGCTCATTGATCCATACGCTTCTAGCAGCTTTTGGTTTATTGGTTATACTTACGAAATCGGTTGTTCTATTTAATGTGGTAAAAATGATCGGGCTTGTTTATTTGGTTGTAAGCGTCAAATAGCCCCCACCTATTAAATAGATGAGGGCTAAGTTATGCTGATCTATGATTTAAATATACGGCAGGTCAACGGCAATGACGACGACC